>CANCAR010000001.1 GCA_947374125.1 Hyphomicrobiales bacterium
TCGCCATGGGGCCCGCGCACATTGCCAAACTTCGTCGCGATGATCAGACCATCGCGTTTGCCCTTGATGGCGTTGCCGAGCAGAATTTCATTGTGACCCACGCCATACATATCGGCGGTGTCGATGAAGGTAACGCCAAGGTCAATCGCGCGATGGATGGTGGCGGTGGAGGTGGCGTCATCCTGCGCGCCATAAAATTCTGACATGCCCATGCAGCCAAGCCCGAGAGCAGAGACGCGCAAGCCGTGTTGTCCCAGCATTCGCTGTTCCATTAGCCTTCTCCTTTTTGACGATGAACGATTCTAGATGTCTCTGTAGAGGATTACAGGGCGATGACATAGCCGTATCGCGTCAATCCTGAAGCACGATATCCGCAAGGGTGCTGTGCGTCAGTACCGTCTCTGCATTGGTAAGATCATTGCCCCGTGCACGATGGGCGGCAGTTACCGCATCACATCCATAATCCAGCCAGCGTTGGATGAGGCGCGCCTCGATGGTGGCGAGGCTTGGTTGCAGGAATATGTTGAGATCAAACAAGGCAGGTAGGTCCTGCCAAACAGGGCGGTTCAATAGGAGGTAATTGCCCTCGATGATCAAGAGGCGTTGCCTCGCACTGACAATTCGGGCGGAGCCGCGCGCCAAATCCTCTTTTCGGTCGAAAACGGGGATGGCGATATCGCCGCGCTCAGAGCGAAGGCGGCGCATGAGGGCCAAGAAACCATCCGCATCAAAGGTTTCGGGCGCACCTTTGCGTGCCCGCATGCCACGCGCGTCAAGGATCGCGTTGTCATAGTGAAACCCGTCCATCGGAACGGCCTCAGCGGGATGGTCTGGTAGGCGGGTGTTCAAAGCGTCGACAAGGGCCTCGGCCAGCGTACTTTTGCCTGCGCCCGGCGGCCCGGCAATGCCGATCATCAGACGGCTCATCCCGTTATCGCGGTCGAGAACGGCGCCGCAGAGATGCTCGACCGTCTGAGATAGATCAGCCACGGTGCATCAGGCCGCCATCGATTCGGGCGGCGGCTCTTTGGCGCCTGTCATAAAGGCAACGGCATCCGACATGGTGTAATCCTTTGGATTAATTACGCAGAGGCGGCGACCTAGCCGGTTAATGTGGATGCGGTCGGCGACTTCGAACACATGCGGCATATTGTGCGAGATCAGCACAATCGGCATGCCGCGTTTTTTCACGTCGAGAATGAGTTCCAGAACGCGACGGGATTCTTTCACACCCAAAGCGGCGGTTGGCTCATCCATGATGATGACGCGTGATCCAAAAGCAGCAGCACGCGCAACGGCGACGCCTTGGCGCTGACCGCCTGAGAGCGATTCAACGGGCTGTTCGATATTTTGGATGGTCAAAAGGCCAAGCTCGCTCAGCTTTTCGCGTGCAAATTTGTTCATGCCAGACCGGTCAAGAGTCCATAGCAATTTCCCAAAAAGTCCGGGCTTGAGCCTTTCACGGCCAAGAAACATATTTTCGGCTATTGAGAGCGCAGGCGAAAGAGCTAGGTTTTGGTACACGGTTTCAATACCAACCGCGCGTGCATCCTGCGGCGAGCGGAAATGCACAACTTCACCATTCAGACGGATCTCGCCGTGGTCAGGCGTGATTGCGCCGCTCAACGCCTTAATCAGAGTCGATTTACCCGCGCCGTTGTCGCCAATAACGGCAAGGATCTCACCCGGATAAAGGTCGAAATCGGCGTTGTTGAGCGCGACCACATGGCCATAACGCTTGGAAAGCCCGCGTGCTTCGAGAACAGGTTGTGGTTTGCTCATTGCGAGGCCCTCCGCAGCCATTGGTCAATGGCTACCGCGATAATAATCAGGAAGCCAATGGTTAAGTATTGCCAGTAGGAGTCAACACCCGCCAAGGACAGACCGGTTGAGAACACGCCCACGATCAAAGCCCCCAAAACCGAGCCAAAAAGCGAGCCGCGCCCACCGAAAAGCGAGGTGCCACCGATCACGGTTGCCGTGATCGAATCGAGATTGATCTGGTCGAAGCTCTCTGGATTGATCGTTCCAACGCGACCGATGGAAACCCACGCACCAAAGGCACACACGAGTCCGGCGACCATATAAACGGATAAGAGCACGCGTTTGGTTTGGATACCGGCGAGCAATGCGGAGTCCGGATCATCGCCGACCGCATGGACATGACGCCCCCAAGGCGTACGATTCAAGACATACCAAGCGCCGATGGCCAACAATACAAGGGCTAACCCGCCATAGGTGAATTCAGCTCCTGCGCCAAGCTTCACGGTCTGACCGAAAAAGCCAAGAAACGGAGCCGTTTCTTCAATATCGGCGGCGCGAATGGATTCAGAACCTGAATACCAAAGCTTAAGGGTCTTAAAAATGCCAAGTGTGCCGAGTGTGACGATGAAGGGCGGCAGCCGCCAATAGGCGACAAAGACACCGTTGAGCCAGCCCATTGCCGCGCCTGCGATGAAGCCGACCAAAATCGCAAACCAAACGGGCAGCCCCATCTCGACGGCCAATGTCCCCATGATAAGCGAGCAAAGCACCATGACCTGACCAACGGCCAAATCGATACCTGCGGTCAGAATGATCGCCGTCTGCGCAATCGCAATGATGCCGGTGACGGTTACCTGTTGCAGCACCAAAGACAGAGTGCTGAGCTTTAGAAAATTATTAGCGACCATGCCAAAGCCAAGGATGCTGATGATCAGCACGCCTGCTGGGATCGCCGTTGGATAGGTGCGCAGAAAGTCACGGATATGGTCGAGGGGACCGTTTCTGTCCTGCTCGAAGGCCGCAACCGACGCGTCGGCTTTTTCGAGCACGGTTTCAAAATCTGAGGAGGGTTTCGGAGGCTCAGAATTCGTGCTCATGGGCGTCTTCCCGTTTCTTCCCTGTGTCGGCCAGATTGTGACCGATTTGAAACCATAGGGGCTACGGCTTCAAGTTTTTGTGGTTCATATAATCTGGGGGGCGATCTGACGATCACCCCCCAAATGAGTCAAGCTAAATTACAGGCTGAAAGATCAGCCCCAGCACTTCGCAGTGCCTTCCTTCGTGTCGATCGAAGGAACGCCAGCCGCTGGCTTGTCGGTGATGAGGTTCACGCCGGTGTTGTAGAAATCGAGGCCGTCAGAAGCCTTAGGCTTCGTGCCGTCTTTTGCGAAGGCTGCAATCGCTTCGATGCCCTTCGAGGCCATCAAAAGCGGATATTGCTGCGAGGTCGCGCCGATAACACCCGATGCAACGCTCTTCACGCCTGGGCAGCCACCGTCAACGGAGACGATCAACACGCCCTTTTCCTTGCCAGCCTTCTTAAGCGCTTGGAACGCGCCTTCAGCTGCTGGCTCATTGATCGTGTAAACGACGTTCATGTTTGGCTCTTTGGCAAGCAGGTTTTCAACGCTCTTCACGCCACCTTCAGGATTCCCATCCGATGACTGATGGCCGATCACGCGTGGATCCTTCTCTGAACCCAACACCTTCTTGTTCGGAACGTCGATGCCGAAGCCGACGAGGAAGCCCGTGTCACGTGCAACGTCAACCGAGATGTTGTCTTTGTTGATGTCGAGCATGCCGATCTTGGCATCCTTGGCCTTATCGCCGAGTGTAGCCTTCGCCCACTTGCCGATAAGAAGACCAGCTTCGAAGTTGTCGGTTGCGAACGTCATGTCAGCCGCGTCCTTGTCGCCGATTGGCGTATCGAGCGCGATAACGAGAACGCCAGCAGCGCGGGCCTTCTTAAGCGCAGGAACAACCGAATCGTTCGATGCGGTAATCAGGATACCCTTGGCACCCGATGCAACGCAGTTTTCAATGGCGGTGATCTGCGGTGCGGCATCGCCGTCCTTAACGCCAGCATAGGCCGAAAGCTTAATGCCCGCAGCGTCAGCTCCCTTGGTGGCGCCTTCCTTCATTTTCACGAAGAATGGGTTCGTGTTGTTCTTAGTGATCAAGCATGCGCCCGTAGCCGCGTAGGCTGGTGCAGCGAAAACGGCGCCCATTGCGATTGCGCCGAGCAAAGATGTTACAAGAGTCTTGTTCAAGTGAGCCTCCCTAAAAGCCAAACGAGCCAGTTGATTGCCGGTCTCGATTTCACGAGAATTCCGGGTCGCGACCTTCGCCCACGCCCGTTCTCAAGCTTTAGCCAACATCGAAATAACGACGCTGTCAATAATTAAATTAACTTGATTTATTAAGTCAGATTTGTTTCGCTAGATGCATAAAATAATCAATGCCGTCATTTTCAACCGGCGGTTGGGGGAAGTGCTGTGTCAGTGTCCGCAGAAGGTTCAATGGGATCGTCGTTTCGAGCGAGTGCTTCGGGTCGGGGAACGAAGCAAGCGGATGTTCGCGCCTATAATGAAAGGCTCTTATTATCGCTTATTCGCCGACATGGCAGCCTGACAAAGGCTGAAACCTCTCGTCTGACGGGTCTTTCTGCGCAATCGATTTCGGTGATCACGCGACGGCTTGAAGAAGATGGCCTGTTGCAGCGTGGCGATCTCTTGCGCGGTAAAATTGGCCAACCGTCGACGCCCATGGCGCTTGCAGATGAGGGCGCTTTCTCACTAGGTGTGAAGATCGGAAGGCGTAGTGTTGAGCTGGTTCTGATCGATTTTGTCGGTCATGTCCGTCAGTCGCTTAGGGAGGCCTATGCTTGGCCGATGCCGGATGCGATTATTGATTTCACTCTGCGTAGCGTTACTTCGATCATGTCTGGGCTTACTCCCTCGGAGCGGCCGCGGGTAGCGGGGCTTGGCATCGCATCCCCGTTTGACCTCTGGGCGTGGGAAGATGGCGTCGGCGCTCCCAAAGGCGCGATGGAAATCTGGCGATCCGCCGATTTGGTGACGGCGATTGACCAACACATGTCGTTTCCCGTTTATCTGCAAAATGATGCAACAGCTGCTTGCGGTGCCGAATTTGTGTTTGGCAGGGGCCACGAATTCCCGAATTATCTCTATTTGTTTATCGGCTTCTTTATCGGCGGCGGTATTGTGCTCGATGGCGGTGTATTTACGGGGCCAACCGGAAATGCCGGGGCCATCGGTTCGTTTCCGGTAACGGGTATGGATGGCAAGAAAGTACAGCTGATCGACGTGGCGTCAGCCGCCAATTTAGAAGCACGGATAAGGGCTGCAGGGCTCGATCCTTCGCCGATTTGGCAAAAGGCCGATGGATGGTCAGGCTTTTCCGAATTTATTGACGGTTGGATTGACGATATCGCACCCCATTTGGCTAATGCGATCGTTGGCTCATGCGCGGTTATTGATTTCTCGGCCGTGATCATCGATGGCGGTTTCCCTGATCATGTGCGTTCACGCATCGTCGAGGCCACCCGCCATTCGCTGGAACGATTGAATAAGCAGGGTATCGTATCGCCGCCCATCATGGAGGGAACGGTTGGCAATCAGGCGCGTGCGATCGGTGGCGCTTGTCTGCCCTTCTTTGACAAATTCATGTTGTCGTCTAAGCCGCTATTGAATGATGCGGCCTAAATTCGATTATCTGTTTGTGGATAAAAGGGATTTTATGGCGTCATCTAGACCGTAAATTTCCGCAAATTGGATGATTTGCGGCGGAAGAGAATCGATTTCAACGCTTTGGCCTCTGGTTCGCGCTGTTCGCACAACCGTGACCAACCATGCCACCGCGCTTGAATCGATACGATCTACGCCTGATAAATCGATACGGAAGCTGCTGTTTGCGGATATTTTCTCAAAATCACGAAAGGCCTGCCCGGTTTGGGCCATGAGAAGCGAGCCTTTTGGTGCAAGAATGTGCTCGGCCATAGATCAGCCGCCATTTTTCTTTTTGAGCGCCTCGATAAGTCCCGAGACACCGGAGGAAGAAACAAGGCCGCCAAACTCATCGCGATAAGCGGCAACGAGGCTGATACCCTCAACCGTCACGTCATAGACCTTCCAACCGCCCGGACCGTTGATCAGTCCGTAATCAATCGCCACCGGTTGAGGCCGTCCAATCATTTGCGTTTTTACCGTCACATCAACATTCGCGGTGATGACCCGCGTTGATTTAACCTCGACCTCAAGGTCCTTTAACGTCGCAATGGCGTTCGAATAGGTCCGCGTCAGCAATCGGCCAAACTCTGTAATGATTTGTTTTTGCTCGGATGGATTTGCCTTTGCCCAATTCCGACCCATCGCAATTTGGGTGACGCGCTCAAAATCGAACCGCGGAACAATGTTTTTCTGGACAAAATCGGAAATTTTGAGCGAACCGGGCGTTTGGAGTTCCGGATCGGCACGCACGGCTGCCGTCATTTCAGCCGCGAGTTTCCGCACGAGTTCGTCGGGCGCGACTGTTTCGGCCTGAGCGTGGGAAAATCCAAGCATGAAAGCAAGCGCGGCGACTGATCCGGCAAGGGATAATCCACGGGCCAAATGACCGATAAAATGCTGCATTGCGATGCGATTCCTAAACTTAAATCAGTTTGCGGATGCTGCGGACGACGTTTTCTCCCGAGCGGCTTTTACCATCAAAGCCCGCTTTTGGAGATATAGATTCCGCACAAACACATAACGATCCAAACTTGAGGCAGCAATAAGGCCTTCATTCGCTTTACCGTCTGCGCGGGTTTGCAGATATTCAAGACCCATGAGTGAATAGGACGGAACAGGATCGAGATAACTGCGCGGATCGGTTGCGATGCGGGCAAATCGGCCCGTTGTTTCACGGAAGGTCGAAGGCCCGATCAGCGGTAAAATCAGATAGGGGCCAGTGGGGAGACCCCATGCACCAAGCGTTTGGCCGAAATCGCCATCGACTTTGTGAAGGCCCATTTTGGCGCCAACATCAAACAACCCGCCGATGCCAACCGTCGTGTTGACGGCTACGCGCTGGAAATCGGCGCCAGCCGCGCTCCCGTTGCCTTGCAGCACATGGTTGATGCCAACATAGACATCATCCAAATTATTGAAGAAATTTCCTACGCCTGTACGAACAAAGGTCGGCATTATGCCGTTCCAAAGCGTCACGAGCGGATTGACAATAACCATATCAATTCCGTCATTCAGCGCGAAGGTTGCCCGGTTGAGAGGCTCCAGCACGTCATTGGGAGGCGCGGGTTCCTGTTCTTCAACGATTGGAGGAGGTGGGGCGACAGCCTTTACCTTCTTCGAGGGCGCGGCAATCGCTAGCCCTGAACCGAGGGTTGTCAGCAGAACGAGGGAGAGTGCAAACCGTTTCATGGCGCTTTTGCCGGCGTTTCCGCCGCCTTGCTGAAGAGGAACTGACTGATTAATTTTTCCAAAATCATAGCAGACTGGGTTTTCCCGACCCGATCACCCTGCGCAAGATATACAGGATCGCCGCCCGACTCCAAACCTACATATTGTTCGCCCAGCAGACCCGAGGTCAGAATGGAGGCGATTGTATCTTTCGAGAACCGATAGTCCGAGGTAATACGCAACCGAACAATGGCTTCAAAGGTCTCTTTATCAAGTCCTACGGAGTCAACCCGACCCACGACGACGCCTGCGCTCTTAACCGGCGCTCGGACTTTCAAGCCACCAATATTGTCGAAACGGGCTTCAAGCACGTAGCCGGACCCGCTATCAAAGCTTGCTAGATTACCGACTTTGAGCGCCATGAACACCATGGCCAAAAGACCAATAGCAACAAAGAGCCCGACGACGAAATCAAACCTAGACCGGTTCATCAGCTAAGCCCCCGAAACATCATCACCGTCAAAACAAGATCGAGCAGTAGCACCGAAAGCGAGGAAATCACCACCGTACGAGTGGTGGCGCTTGCGATACCTTCGGTAGTAGGAACGGCAAAATAGCCCTCAAAGACCGAGATCAAACCGACGGCAGTTCCAAACACGATACTCTTTAACAAGCCGTTTAAAACGTCGATTCGCACATCGACATTGGCCTGCATCTGCGACCAAAATGCGCCATCGTCAATGCCAATCAGTTTCACGCCGATGATCCAAGCCCCGCAAATGCCAGCACTCGTGAAAATGGCGGCCAGAAGCGGCATCGAAAGAATGGCGGCCAGAAAGCGCGGAGCCCCGACGCGGGACAAGGGATCAACCGCCATCATGTCCATCGCCGCCAATTGCTCGGTCGCCCGCATTAGCGCAATTTCTGCGGTCACCGCCGAACTCGCACGGCCCGCAAAGAGCAGCGCGGTAACCACGGGTCCCAATTCCCGGACCAAGGATAGTGCCACAATAACGCCGAGCGATTCGGCTGAACCATAGCGTTGCAACACCTCATAGCCCTGCACCGCCAACACCATGCCAACAAAAAGCCCTGAAACGGCAATAATCGAGAGCGAACGAACGCCAGAGAAGTAAAGTTCTCGGATGATGAGCGATGTGCGCCGGATTGAGACCCATAAAACGAGTAGAATGGCCCCGGAAAAGCGCGCAGCAAGACCGAGCCGCTCGACGCGGCTTGTAATGAAATGTCCAAGGGCTTCAATCGATGCGATCATGGACCCATCAACTCCGTAACATAGTCCATGACGGGATAATGGAATGGCACGGGGCCATCGGGTAAACCGTCGGCGAATTGGCGGATAAAGGGATCGTCCGTTGCACGGATATCCTCTGGCACCATGTCACGATGCACTTGTCCGCCAGACAGAACGATGACCCGATCTGCTAGCCGCAATGTTTCGTTGAGATCATGGGTGACAATAATGGAAGTCATACCCAATGCGCGGTTCAATCTTTTGATCAGCCGCCCGATAATACCGACAGAAATCGGATCAAGCCCCGTGAAGGGTTCGTCATAGAGCATAACCGAAGGATCAAGCGCCACCGCGCGGGCGAGTGCTACGCGCCGTGCCATGCCGCCGGAAAGCTCGGCGGGCATAAGAGCTTGGGCCCCGCGTAATCCAACTGCCTCGAGTTTCATGAGTACCAGAGTGCGGATCATCGCTTCCGGCAAATCGGTTTGTTCGCGGTAGGGAAAGGCGACATTGTCGAACACGTTCAGATCGGTAAACAGCGCACCAAATTGAAACAGCATGCCGATCCGGCGGCGTAGGCCGTAAAGTTCGGCTTTCTTTAGGTGGGGAACGTCAAGTCCATCGACGATAACCGACCCCGACTGAGGTTTGAGGCGACCTGCGATTAAGCCGAGCAAAGTCGTCTTGCCGCCACCCGATCCCCCCATGACAGCGACAATCTCGCCCTTCGCGACGGTCAGATCAATGCCGTTCAAAATCTGGCGGTCCGCATAGGAAAAGCGGACGCCCTTCATGGTGATCATGGCTGAGGGCTCGTGAGAAGCCATAGCGTCGAAGGTCCTTTGGTACGCATTGATCACAAAAGGTTAGAACAATACCCTTTTCATAGGCGCGTTAAAAAATGAAGGCAAAACCGCTAGATAAACAGTCAGATTTTGCCACTCCCATCAATCGAACACTAAACCTATAATACGCCTTTTAGGAGAAAGCGTCGATTCAATGGCTGCACCGGTCGAGCATTCATCCCGAAGATAAGCTTGAAAACGTCGATATCAGTAGCAGCTACCTCAAGCGGCTCGGCAAAAACAACCCAATCAACGTTTTCCGTACAAGGTGGCATGGTGAGCGAGCCGCGATAGCGAAAGAGGGCTCGTGAATTTGGCAATAAGCGATTGGGATCAGCGGGCGCCTGCAAGGGCTGGGTACCAAGCTTTCCCGGCGCTTTCGCCATCATATTGAAAAACACATCATTGCGCTCACCCGGACGCAACAGCACAGAGACCATCAAGAGGCGTTTTGCCCCCAGCGTATGGACAAACTGGATTTCCATGGCATGGCGTACGCCGTCGACGAGATGCTCGCCCGGCAAATGGAAAACGATCTGCTTGAGCGAAAACTCTTCGCCTCCCAGAACTGTGACACTTCCTTTGGCGACATTGGCGTAAACCGAACGGCCATTATTGATCATTGGAAAGGCTTGCGGCTTCCAGTCAAAACGGATCGGTTCAAGCGCCGAAACATAGTAGTTCTTTAGATCAATCGGCGATTGCTCAAGCCCCGTCGTGCAGACTTGGTTGATGGGATCGAGATCGGCCCATTTGTCGGGGCCTTCAGCTCCCTCATAGGTCCAAGGCTTCCCCTCTTGTGCCAGAGCGAGGCTCTGCGCCAGAGGCGTTGCCATGAGTCCTCCCAAAAATCCACGCCGATCCAACGCCACACGAAACTCCTACACCACAGACAACCGCACACGGGATACACATAACCAACCGCGTTAATACGAGCATATTCGCCCGAATTAAGCCAGTTTAATCAAAAATCGCTGGCCAGTCCTTTCACTTCCCAATCGCCATAGCGCACCGGTTCGGGCCCCTCGCGGCCGTTGATCTCTTTCGGACGCTGGTCGGAAGTGGATTTTATCCGGCGAGCCTCTGCCTCTGCCAACGCGCGCTCAGCGGCAGGGCTGAGCTGCTTTTTGTCCACGGGATGCGGTATTGAGGTCGAGGATAAGACGTCGTCAACCATGCCAAATGTCTCCAAAGACGCTAAAAACTTGCAGCAGACCCCCTTCTGGCGGCATAGAGAGACTTTGGTCAAGACGTTCGTGGCGTGTGCCACACTCGATACTTTGTTTGGGAAGCACCTTGATGACCGATTTAACTGCCGATTCCTCGAGCCAATTCGAAGCGATTCCAGGCCTTATTGCGCGCCGCTGCGCGATGCTCGCCATTGATGATCTGTTGATCCGCAGCCTGCCGCTCGATGAAACACTCGATCGGATCTTATCCGAGCCTGAAGGACGGTCGCTTTCGGAACGTGATCGTGGGTTAGCCCGCGCCATTGCGATGGCTGCGACCCGAAGGCTTGGAACGATTGGCGAAGCCTTGATGAAACGGCTCGAAAAGGGGTTGCCTGATCACTCCGGACGGCTCGAATCGATCCTTGTCGCAGGTGTCGCGCAGTTGCTTTATCTTGATGTGCCGGATCATGCCGCCGTCGATCTTTCCGTCCGGCTCGTGCAAGCTGATCCGGAAGCCAGACGCTTTGTGAAACTGGCCAATGGGCTGCTGCGGACGATCGCGCGTGAACGCGATGCCGTGCTTGCCCAAGATGACCCACTGCATCGGGATACGCCGGAATGGTTGGCCACGAAATGGGTTGATACCTATGGTGAAGAGACCGCAAGAAAGATTGCGTCCGCCCACATGCAGGAAGCCTCGGTCGACATTACCGTGAAAGAAGATGCGGCGGGATGGGCCGAAAAACTCGATGCGGTAACGCTTTCAACCGGATCGCTGCGTCTTAAAGGGCGCACGAATGTAACCGCTCTGCCGGGCTATGCCGATGGCGCTTGGTGGGTCCAGGACGCTGCCGCCGCCTTGCCCGCCGTGCTGCTTGATCCAAAGCCTGACGAAGTTATCGCCGATCTTTGCGCGGCCCCGGGTGGCAAAACGGCACAATTGGCTTACGCGGGCGCGACCGTTACCGCGATTGATCGATCAGCCAAACGCCTCGAACGCTTGAGCGAAAACATGCTCCGGTTGCGTTTAACGGTTGAATCGGTGGCTACCGACGCCTTGGCGTATCAAGGTGGGCCGTTTGATGCCATTTTACTTGATGCGCCATGCACCGCGACCGGCACGATTCGCCGCCATCCTGATGTGGCTTGGACGAAAGAAGCCGTCGATCTTGAAAAGCTAGTCTCCTTGCAAGCTAGGCTATTGAAAAAGGCAATTGGGCTTTTAAAGCCGGGTGGCCGTTTGGTGTATTGTACCTGTTCGCTTGAACCTGAGGAGGGCGAACGCCAGATCGCAACGCTGCTTGAAAACGATGATCGGATCAAACGTTCGCCTTTCGGCAAGGACGATATGGCGCGGATCGGACCTGATCTCGCCCGCGCGATCAATGGGCAGGGCGAGTTGCGGACATTACCCTTTATGCTGCCGAATGAGGACCCACGGCTGCAAGGAATTGACGGGTTTTTTGCGGCTCGGCTCGTTCGAACTTAAGTTTTAACACTTTCTCGGCCAATCGATTTGGCGCTTGGCTGACAAAAAAGATAGGATAGTTGTTCATTGGCGAGAGGCGAAGTGGACACGCGTTTGGCACAAGGTAGTAGATCGGAAATCGGGCTGACCCTTCGCTTTGCGGTTCGTCGTGTTGCGGTTCGCTCGATTGCGTCCTTGCTGGCCACTGTCCGCTGGATAAAACCGACGCCCTTCTCCGGCAGCATCGAGCGCATTCTCATTGCACCGCAGGATCTCAGAACAAGCGACCCAACGGCAGCCAGTGACATCTATTCCGGCTATTTTGCTTTTGCGGGCAAGATTGTCGCAACAGGAGGCCGCTCTCCTTTCTCGGCTGAGCCGCCTTCGCGGGCTTGGTCAGAAGCGCTTATGGCCTTTGGGTGGCTTCGGGATATTCGGGCTGCCGATACCGCGCTCGCACGTGCCAATGCCCGAACGTTAGTGGGCGATTGGATCGCGAGTTCTGGCAAGCCCGATGGGTCGCCAGCGTGGGATATACAAGTCATATCCAAACGGCTGACTGCTTGGCTTAGCCATTCTCCGCTCATTCTGGATGGTGCCGATAGGGCGTTTTATCGGCGGTTTATGGCTTCTATCCGCCGTCAATCAGCCTATCTTTGGCGGCAATCGCGCCGAATTGATCATCGGGCCGATCGCCTTCAGGCTGCCATTGCGATGGCATCTATCGCGTTGTGTACGGATATTGGACCTCGACGCACCCAGCGGATTATACAGCATTTTGTCCGCCAACTTGACCGTGAGATTCTCTCCGATGGTGGCCATATCAGCCGCAATCCGCAAGCTCTCGTTGATATTTTGACCGATCTTCTTCCCCTTCGGCATTGTTTTTTGTCACAATCAACGACGCCTCCAGCCGAATTACTGAATGCGATTGATCGGATGATGCCGATGATCCGGCTGTTTCGACACGGCGATGGCACCTTGGCAAGGTTCAATGGCATGAGTGCCACGGCACCTGATGTGATAGCCACTCTGCTCGCTTATCAGGATATGCGCTCGGCAGGAGCCGAAACTGCTGGGCCGTCAGGGTATCGGCGGTTGCAGGGTGCCGAAACGGTCCTGGTCATGGATGTAGGTAATCCGCCGCCCGAGACATACTCCGCCTCCGCCCATGCTGGGTGTCTTGCCTTTGAATTGTCAGACGGCGTCGAGCAATTGGTTATTAATTGCGGTGCCCCTGTTTTGGGTCAGGAAGCACGGCGTTCGCTCGCTCGAGCGACGGCGGCGCATTCAACCCTCGTTCTCGGCGATACATCGTCGAGCCGCTTTGCTGCCATCCATGAAGACCGCTGGCCGATGGGAAGTCCTGTCATTAGCGGGCCCAGACGGGTTACGGCCATGCGCGAAAGCGATGCAGAGGGCGAGCGCATTATTGCAACGCATGACGGTTATGCGAGCCGGTTTGGTCTCGTGCACGGTAGGACCCTGACGCTCGATCATCAGGGTAATTGGCTCATTGGCGAGGATATCCTCCGCCCTGTACACGAAAAGAACGTGAACCCAGCGTTAGCCTATGCGATCCGGTTTCACCTGCACCCCAGCATAGAGGCCGAATTGATTGAGCCGGACCAGATCCGACTCACCACGTCTTTAGGCCAGATTTGGACCTTTACAGCTGATCGACCGGTTACCCTTGAAGATAGCGTATTGTTTGCGAGCATGAACGGCATGCGTCGGACAACGCAGATCGTGATTGAAGGCAACGCGCTTGAAAATCCGCATGTTAAGTGGGCAATTCTCAAAAGTGATTCGCCGGATTCATCCCGCTGATCCTTTTTTCTTGCGCCTAATGGCCAATCTTATCTGGATTGACCAGTCGTGATATCGAACGGTTCTCGTGTTGTTTTCGAAAAAGGTTTATCTTTCATGCCCAGCAATCTGCGCCGCGCAACCCGCGCCCTGCTTTCGGTCTCCGATAAAACGGGGCTCTTGGAGTTTGCCCATGCGCTCAACGCGCGCGGCATTGAATTGCTGTCGACGGGGGGAACGGCCAAAGCACTTTCCAGCGCTGGATTGCCGGTTCGTGACGTCTCTGATGTGACGGGCTTTCCAGAAATGATGGATGGGCGCGTCAAGACCTTGCATCCGAAGGTGCATGGCGGCCTCTTGGCCATTCGGGGCAATCCGGAGCATGAAGCGGCGATGCTGGCGCATGGGATTGGTCCCATCGACCTTTTAGTGGTCAATCTTTATCCGTTTGAGGAAACAATTGCGAAAACCGACGATTTTGCGACCTCGATCGAGAATATTGATGTGGGCGGTCCAGCGATGATTCGGGGTGCTGCTAAAAACCATGCTGATGTCGCCGTTTTGGTCGACACCAGCGATTACGGGCTCATTCTCGATGAATTACAGACCAATGACGGCTGCACCACGTTAAAAACCCGGCGGGCGCTTGCGGCTAAGGCTTTTTCGCGAACGGCCGCCTATGATTCAGCAATCGCAAACTGGTTCGCAGCGCGTGAGGACGAGCCGACGCCGGATTGGCGGACGCTGGGCGGCCATCGTGTTGAAGTCATGCGATATGGGGAAAATCCCCATCAATCGGCATCGTTTTATCGCACGCCTGAGCAACGTCCCGGTGTTGCAACAGCACGCCAAGTTCAGGGCAAGCAGCTTTCTTACAACAATATCAACGACACGGATGCCGCGTTTGAATGCGTGGCAGAATTTGACCCGAAAACAACGGCAGCCGCCGTTATCGTTAAGCACGCTAATCCAAGTGGCGCGGCCATTGGAGGCAGTTTGGCCGAGGCCTATCGCAATGCGTTGCGCTGCGATCCCGTCTCGGCCTTTGGCGGGATCGTTGCCGTCAATCGCCGTCTTGATGCCGAGGCGGCCCGCGCGATTGTCGAAATTTTTACCGAGGTGATTGTCGCTCCTGAGGCCGATGACGAGGCGATCGCCATCGTTGCGGCCAAGAAAAACCTGCGCCTCCTGCTGACGGGCGGACTGCCCGACCCTAGGCGTGCTGGCCTCGTGATCCGTTCGGTTGCTGGCGGCTTTCTTGCACAATCGCGCGACAATGCGGTTGTCGATGATATGGCGCTTCGGGTTGTTACCAAGCGGGCACCGACGCCCGCGGAATTCAGCGATTTACGCTTTGCCTTCCGCATCGCCAAACATGTCAAATCAAACGCGATTGTATATGCCAAGCATGGCGCAACGGTTGGCATCGGTGCGGGCCAGATGAGCCGGATCGACTCGGCCCGGATTGCCGCGTGGAAAGCGGCGGATGCGGCCAAACTCGCGCATGTTCCTGAAAGCCTCGCGCTTGGCTCTGTTGTAGCATCCGACGCGTTCTTTCCCTTTGCGGATGGTTTGCTGGCGGCGGCTGAGGCGGGAGCAACGGCGATTATTCAACCCGGTGGATCGATGCGGGACGATGAGGTGATTGCAGCGGCTGATGCGCACGGCCTCGCAATGGTCTTTACGGATACCCGTCATTTCAGGCATTAAGGAAAAATGAGTCTCGCTTTTGCCAATCCTCGTCGATTCCTAAACGTTGCCCGTATTGCGATCCCTTGGGTCGCGGTGATCGGGGTCGTTCTGAGCGGTATCGGCTTTTATGCAGCCTTTGCCTTTGCGCCTGCCGATTACCAGCAGGGCGAAACGGTGCGGATAATGTATATTCATGTCCCATCCGCCTGGTTGTCGATGGCGTGCTACGGGCTGATGGCGATTTCGTCGATTGGAACGCTGGTGTGGCGGCATCCTTTGGCCGATGTTTCGGCGAAGGCTATTGCGCCGATTGGAGCTGCATTTACGTTTTTATGCCTGATTACCGGCTCACTCTGGGGTCGGCCCATGTGGGGCACTTGGTGGGTGTGGGACGCGCGCCTAACCTCCGTTTTGGTGCTGTTTTTGATCTATTGCGGCATTCTGGCCCTGTGGAACGCTTATGAAGATCCGGCGCGCGCGGGCCGCGCTGCGGCCGTTATGACCTTGGTTGGAGCCATCAACCTTCCGATTGTAAAATTCTCGGTTGATTGGTGGAATACGCTGCATCAACCGGCAAGCGTGTTTCGTATGGGTGGGCCGACGATTGACCGGTCCATGCTCTGGCCTTTGCTGTATGTCGCTATTGGGCTCACGTTTTTGATGCTGGCTTTACATCTTGCGGCCATGCGTAACGAAATTTTGCGCCGTCGGGTTCGTACCCTCGGCTTGATTGCGGCCAGTACCGAAAGCCTAGGACCTTCAGCATGATCGATGATCCGCATTTTGGATTTATTTTGGCGGCTTATCTGATTGCAGCATTGGTTTTTGTTGGATTGGTTAGCTGGATCGTAACGGATTACCGCTTACAAAAGAGGACCCTAGAACAGTTGGAGGCGTCAGGTGTACGCCGCCGTTCCGATAGTGAGGTCTAATGAGCGTTGCGAAAGCAGGAATTGGTTTTTTCGTCTTACCGGGAGCCATTTTTAGCGTCCTAGCTGCCTTGTTGCTTTACAGCATGTGGCGAGGCCCGACGATGAACATGCCGTCGACCTTGATCGGAAAAGCTGCTCCGCGATTTACATTACCAGCTTTGCCAGGCGTGGTAGGCATGCCGACGACGGGTCTGTCGACCGAAGACCTCAAAGGCCAAGTGACAGTTATCAATATATTCGCATCCTGGTGCGTGCCGTGCCGGGATGAGCATCCCTTGTTGCTGCGGCTCGGTGCTGATGCAAGGGTTCGCCTGATGGGTATTAATTATAAAGACGAGCCGGATAATGCCCGGCGTTTTTTAGGATCACTCGGTAACCCTTATCGTTCGGTCGGTATGGACCCGGCCGGAAGGGCCGCGATTGACTGGGGCGTCTACGGGGTTCCGGAGAGCTTCGTCCTCGATAGCAATGGCATTATTGTTTACAAACATGTCGGGCCCTTGACGGAAGACGCGCTCAAAGGTCCGTTCAATGACGCAATTGAGAAGGCGAAAAAGGGCAGCTAGGACCGATTAATCGCCGATTGTTAGTCCGTCTCGTCTTTTTTTCTTTCATATTTCATCATTAAAGGCGTTTGCAGCATAGCGAACCCGACGGTAAGCGCGGTGGCACCAAACACTTTGAATTGCACCCAATAATCGGGAAAGCCGTGCCGAACGATCTCGTTCAAACCGGCAAGTGCGAAGAAAAATAAAGCCCAACGCAGGCTTAGGATTTTCCACCCTTCCTCCGTTAGATCGACGGCCTCGCCCAGAATCGTGGCCAATAAGGGCTTGCCCATGAGCAACCCACCCACCAATAAAACGCCAAACAAGGCGTAAATGATGGTCGGTTTCATCCGGAAAAAAGTCTCATCGTGTAAAAATAAAGTTAGGCCACCAAAGACCGCGACGATGATGCCTGAGACGATCGACATCACCGGTAGATGGCGTGTCAGGATGAAGGACGCCGCCATCGACGCAAACAGCGAGACCATGAAGGCCGCTGTTGCCACGAAAAAATCGGCGAAACTGTAGCCAATGAAGAAAATAACTAGCGGACCCAGATCGAAAGCGAACCGGAGAAGCGGCGAAAGCTTCTTGCGTGGAGTGACTTTGGCGTCGTTCACGGCATTCATCCCCTGATAATTCGGTTGCGCCCTTGCCAGTACGCCCCTGCTCGGTCAGTCTTAGACAAACTTTAGCGCAAGGCTAGAGCGATTGAGAAGTAAATTGGACCGAGAAGTAATCCCATGACCGCAGTTTTTGCCATTTCCATCGAGCCCCGCGCGACCATTCCGGTTGTCGGATCTGATCAGGTATTTCCTGTCCGGCGTATCTACTGCATCGGTCGCAACTACGCGGCGCATGCCCGCGAGATGGGCGGTGACCCGAACCGTGAACCGCCGTTTTTCTTCCAAAAAGCCTCGGATACGGTTCAGAACTGCCCCGCGAATGGCACCGTTCAGCATCCCTATCCAACCATGACGGCCAATTATCACCATGAAGTCGAGATGGTTGTGGCGCTAAAATCCGGGGGCCGGGACATCGCCGAGAAGGACGCGCTTTCGCATGTCTTTGGCTACGCTGTTGGCCTCGATATGACGCGGCGGGATCTGCAGGACGAGGCTAAGACGCTGAAGCGGCCTTGGGAAGTTGGCAAAAGCGCGGACCATTCGGCCCCGGTTGGCCCCTTGTATCCGGTATCTTCCGTTGGTCATCCGGCAAAAGGCTCGATCAGCGTGTCGGTGAACGGAGAACCACGGCAATCCTCTGATCTCTCCGATATGATCTGGTCGGTGCCGGAGCAGATTGCAATTTTGTCGCGCTATTTTGAGCTGAAAGCTGGCGATATCATCTTTACTGGCACGCCTGAGGGGGTGGGTAAGGTTCAACGTGGCGAGACGATGCGGGCGGTGATCGATGGTTTGGGCGAAATTTCGCTCCATATTGTTTGAGGGGTGATCTTTCATGCGTAGCTTTTCCAACCACGATCCGCGGACCTTAAGCGTTCATGCGGGCCTTGAGCCTGACCCGGTGACGGGAGCGATTGCGCCGAACGTTGTAACCGCATCGAATTTTGCTTTCCAGCCCGATGGCGTGGCCTTCTCCGCCAATCTCAACCCGGACATGACGGCCTTGCCGTTCTTTTATTCACGCTGGACCAACCCCACCGTCCGCCAGCTTGAGCAACGCATTGCTGCGCTTGAGGGAGCGGAGGACGGGATTGCCACCGCCAGCGGCATGGCGGCTGCCGCTGCCCTGTTTTTTGGCGTGCTAAAAGCGGGTGATCACGTGATTGTAAGCGATGTCTGCTATCCGGGGGTGCGGGAGCTGGCGAGCGATATTCTTTCCGATCTTGATATTGCGTCGACGGCGGTGAATTTGTCCGATCTGGCGGCCGTCCGCGCGGCCATTCAACCTGCTACAAAACTGATCCACGCCGAGACACCCTGCAACCCGCTGATGCGACTAACCGATATTGCGGCGTTGGCAGATATTGCGCGTGAAGCTGGATGCTTGTTATCGGTTGACTCAACCGTTGCGACACCGGTGGCGACAAGGCCGATTGAACTCGGGGCCGATATCGTCATCCATTCTTTGACGAAGTTCATCAATGGCCATGGTGATGCGTTGGGCGGGATGTTGCTTGGTAAAAAGAGCCTGATTGAACCGATTCGTGCGCGCGTCGCTGTGCGCCTTGGCGCCTCACTCAGTGCGCAAAGTGCTTGGCTGATTTTGCGCGGCGTTGATACGCTTTATCCCCGTATGGAAGCGATTGAGCGGAACGCTCAGAAAATCGCCGAGGGGCTTGAGGCCCATCCGGCGGTGTTACGCGTGATCTATCCGGGCCTTGCTTCGCACCCGCAAAATGAGCTGGCGCGGCGCCAGATGAAGAATTTCTCAGGCATGATGACCTTTCAAACCAAGGCCGACCCGAACCTTGTCGCCCGGGCGATTGCAGGCGAAGGGGGCACGAAACTGGTGCATTATGCCGTTTCGCTTGGTCATCAACGCAGCAATCTTGTGCTCATGCGCACGGATGAGCTGATGCAATCGACCTTTAAGCTCGAAGGCGAGGCGCTCGCCGATTATCGGCGCTATGCGGGGGATGGCGTGTTCCGCTTCTCGGTAGGTCTTGAAGCACCTGACGATGTTTTGGCGGATTTGTTTTCCGTTCTCGACCGGTTTCGCTGATTCCTGCGCTATCGCCCCTGCGTCAGAAACAACTTCACAGCAAACGCCGACACAATGCCCGCAAAGCCGTAATCAAAAATACGCATGGCGCGGGGTGAGGATTGCATGAAGCGCGTGAAGCGCTCTGCAACGAGAATAATCAAGCCGTTGGTTGGAATGCCGATGACGAGAAAAAATAGCCCGAGAAACAGCATCTTTCCGGCAGCCGCGGGATCGGATGCGTCAACGAATTGCGGCAGGAAGGTCACGAAAAAGACGATCACTTTCGGGTTGGTTAGATTAATGCCGAGGCCCGTGAGAAACGTACCACGCAGACTTTGTTTCGGTGCGCTCGTATTGTCGACAGAGAAACCGGAGCCGTGCCGGATTGCGCCATAAGCCAGCCAGCCCAAATAAAGCCCGCCAATGATTTTTAAGATGAAAAAGGCCGTGGGAGACGCGGCTAACAAGGCGGATAGGCCCAAGCCCGCCAAGGTTGCATGAACAATGAGGCCAGCGGATGCGCCAAACATTGCGGCAAAGCCCATGCTTCGTCCGCCCGTTACGGTTCTTGCCAGAAACAGGGCCATATCGGGCCCCGGCGTGATCGAAAGCAGGAAGGAAGCCAGCGAGAACAGGGCAATGGTTTGAAACGTTGGGATAAAATCAAGCGCGGGCATGAACAACCTCGGGATGAGAGCGTATGACCGGTTCATACTATCTTTGTGGCCGGTTCGAAAACCCGATTCCGATGGTGAATTTATCGGGCGTTTTGGCCCTTTAGCCCCGTGCGCGCAATTCTCGCCGGATAATCTTGCCGGTTGTCGTCATGGGAAGGCTCGTGACGAATTCAATTTCACGTGGATATTCATGGGCCGAAAGCCGCTTTTTGACGAAATCGCGAATGTCGTGCTCTAAAGCTTTTGATGGCTCAAAGCCGGAACGCAGGACAAGGAAGGCCTTCACGATTTCCGTGCGCAGTGGATCAGGTTTTCCAACAGCAGCCGCAAGGGCTACGGCAGGGTGACGGATGAGACAATCCTCAATCTCGACGGGGCCAATGCGATAGCTTGAGGACGTGATCACATCATCATCACGACCGATAAACCGGATATAGCCTTCCTCATCTTGGATACCCTGATCGCCCGTTATCATCCAATTGCCGATGAATTTATCGAGCGTCGCTTTCTCCCGTTTCCAGTAGCCAAGAAACATAACAGGATCGGGGCTTTGGATGGCGATTTGGCCTACTTCACCGGCAAAACAATGCGATCCGTCCTCCCTGATAATTGCCACGCGATGGCCAGGCACCTGTTTACCGATGAAACCCGGCTTGGTGATGCCAAGTGCGCCCGATGAGCCGATCACCAAATTACATTCGGTTTGGCCATAGGCTTCGTTGATGGTGAGGCCTAACTCCTGCTGCGCCCAGACCAACGTTTCTGATCCTAGCGCTTCACCGGCTGAGGCGATGGTGCGGAGTTGGATATCGTACGTGCCGCGTGGGTTTGAAACCGTCCTCAACATCCGCAAGGCTGTCGGCGGGATAAAGAGGTTGCGAATTTTTAAAGCAGCGATCAGCCGCCAAGCCTCATCGGGATCAAATTTTTCAAATTTTCGAGCAACCACCGGAACGCCAAGTGCAAGGGACGGCAAAAGGCCATTGAGTAAACCGCCCGCCCAGGCCCAATCGGCTGGGGTCCATAGCAGATCATCTTTTTGCGGAAAGAACTCATGCACCAACTGAAAACCGGGCAGGTGACCAGGCAGGACGCGATGGCCGTGCAGCGCCCCCTTCGGTTGGCCTGTGGTGCCCGAGGTGTAGATCATCAAGGCTGGATCATCGGGTGCTGTATCAACGGGTGTGAACGCTTCCGAATGCTGAGCCAAGGCTTCTTGATAGCCAAGGGCTGAGTCTTCCGGCCCATCAACCGAGAGGAGTAATTTAAAGTTGGGCAGACCGCGCGGCGCCGACCGAAGCTTCGCTAAGCCTGCGGCATTGGTAATGAGCGCGGTTACGCCGGCATCCTCCAGACGATAGGCGAGCGCATCTATGCCAAACAAAACCGCCAAGGGCAGGGCAATGCCGCCCATTTTGTAGATGGCAATGTGGCTTTCAGCCGTTTCACGCGATTGCGGCAGAAGGATCGCGACACGCTCGCCCCGACCAACGCCGGATTTCACCAAAAGAGTGGCCAAGCGATTGGATTGCGCCTTTAACTCGCCGAAGGTGACGCGCTCGACACTACCCGTGTCTTGAACATTCAACAAAGCGAGCCGCGTCGGTTCGCGCTCCGCCCAAACATCGCACACAGCTACGCCGATATTATAGCGCGCCGGAATATCCCAACGGAACGCCGCGTGAAGCTCTTTTTCGTCTCTGATATCGGGAAGCATCAACCGGCCTCGCCCTGCCCAAAACGGCCCGCACTTTAAGCGCGGATTACGTTCTTTTGCAATGCAGCAGGTGCAGTGCAGTGACGGATTAGACGGGCAAAGCGCCGTCAGACTTCACTTCTTCCATCACTGCATAGGTGCGCGATTCCTTCACGCCGGGGAGCGCGAGCAGCACATCGCCCAGAAGCGTTCGATAGGCCGCCATATCCGCGACGCGGGTTTTGACGAGATAATCGAAGCCACCCGCCACCATATGACATTCGATCACTTCGGGGGAGCGTTTAACCGCTGCGGCAAACCGCTCAAACACGTCGGGTGTGGTTTTGTCCAAGGTTACTTCGATAAAGACGAGCAGACCAAGCCCGAGCTTTTTCGGATCGAGCATGGCCCGATAGCCCAGCACATAATGCTCGCGCTGCAACCGCTTGATGCGCTCGCTCGCAGCCGTGGGCGATAATCCGATTTTATCCGCGAGTTCCACGGTCGTGATCCGGCCATCTTCTTGGAGCAGTTTGAGGATCGAACGGTCGGTACGGTCAAGCTCTTGCATATTTCTCTAAAATTCCGATTAATTTAGTGATTTTCACTATATAAATTAAAAATTACCTCATTAAAACACTTATATTTTTGCAATATAAAAAGATTATCACATAACGCCATCAGGAGCGCCCGCATCATGGCCGGATTTGCAGCTTTTCGTACCGAATTCGCTCCTGATGATGAACGCATGGCCGCAACCCTATTGGCGAAAGCATCGCTTTCGCCCAATCCTGAACAGAGCATTGATGCAAGCGCTTCAGCCATGATCGAGGCGATCCGCTCCAAATCGTCGGGCCTTGGTGGCGTTGAGGAATTACTGCGCGAATACTCGCTTTCTACGCCCGAAGGCTTGGCGCTTATGGTGTTGGCCGAAGCGCTCTTGCGCGTGCCGGATGCGGCGACCTCTGATCAACTGATCGAAGACAAGCTGAGCCAAGGCGATTTTCTGCACCATGAAACCCAATCTGGCGCGTTGCTCGTTTCAGCCTCGGCTTGGGCCTTGGGTGTCACCGCCCGTGTCATCCAGCCGGGCGAGACGCCGCACAGCATGATCGGCCAATTGGTGAAGCGACTTGGTTTGCCCGCCGTTCGCAAAGCCACCAAGCAGGCGATGCGCGTTTTGGGCAGCCATTTCGTGCTGGGTCAAACTATTGAGGAAGCCTTGGAGCGGGCGCGTTCCGGCATCGGGCGTTTGTTCCGCTATTCCTTCGACATGCTGGGCGAGGGCGCCCGCACGCAAGAAGACGCCGACCGCTATTATGCCTCCTATAGCGCTGCCATCAAGGCGATTGGCGAGGCGGCAGGCAATGAGCCTTTGCCAGCACGGCCCGGCATTTCGGTAAAACTTTCCGCCCTCCATCCACGCTATGAGTGGGTGTCGCGTGAGCGGGTGATGAAGGAACTCGTGCCGGTGCTGCTCGATTTGGCGCAACAGGCCAAAAAATACGACATGAATTTCACGGTGGACGCGGAAGAAGCCGACCGGCTCGAACTCTCGCTCGATGTGATTGCTGCGGCCTTTGCCGATCCATCGCTCGAAGGATGGGACGGTTTTGGCTTAGCCATCCAAGCCTATCAAAAACGCGCGATGGAGGTAATCGACTGGATCGACGGTCTCGCCGCCCACCATGGCCGTCGAATGATGGTGCGGCTGGTGAAAGGCGCTTACTGGGATTCGGAAGTCAAGCGCGCGCAAGAGCGTGGCTTGGCGGATTATCCCGTCTTTACCCGCAAGGCGATGACCGATCTCAATTATGTCGCCTGCGCCGAGCGTTTGCTGGCCGCGCGCCCAAGGCTCTATCCGCAATTTGCCACCCATAATGCGCTCACCGTCGCCTCGATTTTGGAGCGCGCTGGCAGTGTCGACGGTTTCGAGTTTCAACGCCTGCATGGCATGGGCGATGCGCTCTACCAGCATCTGCTTGCGAAGCATCCGGGCCTCGCCTGCCGCACTTATGCGCCCGTTGGTGGGCACAGCGATTTGCTCGCCTATCTCGTCCGCCGACTGTTGGAAAATGGCGCGAACTCATCTTTCGTCTCGGTAGCGGCTGATCCGAATGTACCCATCGAGACGCTGCTGACGCGTCCGCAGACGATCATCGCCACGGCAGAGAAGGCCCGCCATCCGAAACTGCCAATGCCCGCCGATTTATACGCCCCCCGCCGCCGCAATTCGGCGGGCGTTGAACTCGGCCACGCTGCCTCTTTGGATGTGTTATTGGCCGAAATCGAGGCTTTTAAAAATGTCGTGCCAAATGCGATTCCGCTGGTCGATGGAAAAGCTCAAACGGGTTCGGCCCGAGCATTGCTCTCCCCGATTGATGGTGTGACCAAACTCGGCACGGTGGTTGAAGCCGACTCTGCACTCGCTGCCCGCGTGATCGAAGCCGCCCGCAAAGGCTTTTGGGCTTGGGATCGCACACCAGCGGCCACCCGCGCCGACATTCTCGAAAAAGCCGCTGATCTTTTGGAAAGCAACCGCGGCCGGTTGCTCCACCTCCTGCGGGTTGAGGCGGGCAAGACCATAGATGACGCGCTCTCCGAACTTCGCGAAGCGGTCGATTTCTGCCGTTTTTACGCCGCCGAGGCCCGCGCCATCTGCGGTGACGGCAAAGTGCTTCCCGGGCCGACAGGCGAGGATAACCGTTTGGTACGGCGCGGTCGCGGCGTGTTTGTCTGCATCAGCCCATGGAATTTCCCGCTCGCCATCTTTTTGGGCCAGATCACCGCAGCATTAGCCGCCGGTAATGCCGTTATCGCCAAACCCGCTGAGCAAACCCCGCTGATTGCCTTCGAGGCCATCAAACTGCTGCATGAGGCAGGCGTTCCGGTGCAAGCGCTCCATTTCGTCCCCGGCGCGGGTGAGGTGGGTGCGGCCTTGGTCGCCCATCCTGCCACGGGCGGCGTGGCCTTCACCGGCTCCACTGAAACTGCCTGGCGCATCAACCGCTCGCTCGCCGCCAAAGACGGCCCGATTGTGCCTCTGATCGCTGAAACCGGCGGCATCAACGCGATGATCGTCGATGCAACCGCGTTGGCCGAGCAGGTCTCCGACGATGTCGTGATGTCCGCCTTCCGCTCCGCAGGCCAACGCTGCTCGGCCCTGCGGCTTTTATGCGTGCAGGACGATGTTGCCGATAAAATGATCGAGATGATTGCGGGTGCTGCCAAAGAACTCAAAATCGCCGATCCGCGCGAACCCTCCACCCATATCGGCCCCGTCATCGATGCGGAAGCGAAAGCGGGCTTGGCGGCTCACATCACGGCTATGAAAACCTCCGCCAAATGCCATTATGCCGGTTCAGCACCTGAGAACGGCACCTATATCGCCCCGCATATTTTTGAACTCAGCGCCGTCTCCGACCTCAAACGCGAGGTTTTCGGCCCGATCCTGCACGTTGTCCGTTGGAAATCGGGTCACGTCGACGCTCTCCTGGACGCCATCGACGCGCTGGGCTACGGCCTGACGCTTGGCGTCCATACCCGCATCGACACGGTGGTCCAAAAAATCGTGGATCGGCTGGATGCTGGCAATTGCTACATTAACCGCAACATGATCGGCGCAGTGGTAGGCACGCAGCCCTTTGGTGGATCAAGGCTTTCCGGCACGGGGCCTAAGGCAGGCGGGCCGGATTATTTGCGACGGTTTACGCTGGAGCAAACGGTGACGGTGAACACCGCTGCGGCGGGGGGTAATGCGAGCTTGATTGCGATGGGTGAGTGACATCGTCATTGCGAGCGCTGAGCGAAGCAACCCAGCTGATGGTGAAAGAAAGGGGATAATTGCACCTTCGCGCCCCGATAATATCGGCTAGCTGGGTTGCTTCGCGTTCGCTCGCAATGACGTTTAAAATTCATTGTCGCCTTATTTTTTTACCCCGCGAGAGTCGACATTCCCTCCAACTTTCTATATGCACCCCACTTCAACTCACAACAGCGAGCCGAAGCGCTGACGGATGAGCCCTAAGGGCTACTGAGGTCAAACCGGCAGGAGATAGATATGAATATTATTCAGCAGCTCGAAAAAGAGCAGGCCGATCGATTGGCTGCCGCCCGTCCGATTCCGGATTTTGAGGCTGGCGATACGGTTCAGGTTAATGTGAAGGTTGTCGAAGGCGAGCGTTCGCGCGTTCAGGCCTATGAAGGCGTGTGCATTGCGCGCAATGGCGGCGGCATCAATGAGAGCTTCACGGTTCGCAAGATTTCCTACGGTGAAGGCGTCGAGCGCGTTTTCCCGATTTATTCGCCAATGATCGACTCGATCAAGGTGATCCGTCGCGGCACGGTGCGTCGCGCAAAGCTCTATTATCTGCGCGATCGTCGCGGCAAATCGGCCCGTATCGTCGAGCGCAAGACCGGCCACGGCATCGAAGACAAGGCCTAAGCCTTTTAAGGTTATTGGGCTTTCTGACGAGGCGCGGCCAAACTGGACGCGCCTTTGTCGTTTTAATCCCTATCGAAATGCGTTGAACCCTCATGCCGTTTTCTGGCAATAAGGGAAATCACCACCAAACGGCGAGTACGACCATGGCAAATCCTTCAGCACCGCGCACCCTTTATGACAAGATCTGGGACGATCACGTCGTCGATACGCAGCCGGATGGTACGTGCCTGCTCTATATTGACCGCCACTTGGTGCATGAAGTCACGTCGCCACAGGCTTTTGAAGGCCTGCGCATGACGGGCCGCAAGGTTCGCGCACCGGAAAAGACGCTGGCCGTGGTCGACCATAACGTGCCGACGTCGGACCGTTCGCAGGGCATTTCGGATCCGGAAGCAGCGACCCAAGTTGCCGCTCTGGCCGAGAACGCGCGTGAATTCGGCATCGAATATTTTAACGAGCTCGATAAGCGTCAGGGCGTCGTCCACATCATCGGACCTGAGCAGGGCTTCACGCTTCCGGGCACCACCATCGTCTGTGGCGATAGCCACACCTCGACGCATGGCGCGTTCGGCGCTTTGGCGCATGGCATCGGTACCTCGGAAGTCGAGCACGTGCTCGCCACCCAGACGCTGATCCAATCCAAAGCCAAGAATATGCGCATCACGGTCGACGGCAAACTGCCTGCCGGTGTGACCGCGAAGGATATCATTTTGGCGATCATCGGCGAAATCGGTACCGCAGGCGGCACCGGCCACGTCATGGAATATACCGGCGAAGCCATCCGCGCTTTGTCGATGGAAGGTCGCATGACCATCTGCAACATGTCGATTGAAGGCGGCGCGCGCGCTGGTCTCGTCGCACCGGATGAGAAAACCTATGCCTATCTGATGGGTCGCCCGAAGGCACCCAAGGGCATGGCTTGGGATATGGCGAAAGCCTATTGGGAAACGCTCGTTACCGATGAAGGCGCGCATTTCGACCGTGAAATTCGGCTTGATGCCGCCAATCTCCCGCCGATTGTTACCTGGGGCACCAGCCCTGAAGATGTTGTGTCGGTAGCAGGCGTGGTGCCCCATGCCGATAGCGGTCACACGGAACAGAAGAAGGCGGCCATCGCCCGTGCGCTTGATTATATGGGCCTCAAGGGCGGCGAGAAGATGACCGACATCAAGCTTGATCGCGTGTTTATCGGTTCCTGTACCAATGGCCGCATCGAGGATTTACGCGCGGTCGCCAAGGCCGTTGAAGGCAAGAAGGTGGCGTCCACCGTTTCCGCGATGATCGTACCGGGTTCGGGCCTCGTGAAATTGCAGGCTGAAGAAGAAGGCCTCGATACAATTTTTAAGGCCGCAGGGTTTGATTGGCGCGAACCGGGCTGCTCGATGTGTCTCGCGATGAATGCCGACAAACTCGCACCGGGCGAGCGTTGTGCGTCGACGTCGAACCGCAATTTCGAGGGCCGTCAGGGCTTTAAGGGTCGCACGCATCTCGTTTCGCCTTTGATGGCAGCGGCTGCGGCGATTGAAGGGCACTTTGTGGATGTGAGGAATTGGGGGTAAATAGCTCTTTGCCGTCATTGCGAGGAGCGAAGCGACGCGGCAACCCAGAGCTATATTTGGTAACATCAACTGGTTTGCTTCACTGGCGTTCGCAATGACGGATGAATGAATTGAGCGCCATGGCCCCTCAAGACCCCGGCGAACAAGCCAAGCGTGATCTTGCTCGTCTAGTCGCCGATCGCGATACGATAGGCACCTCGGCGTTGGCTCGCATGGCCGAGCATCTTCGCGCGGATGCCTCGCCAGATGACGCCATCGAGAAATGGGGTAAACGCATTGGTCGTGGCCTAGGCGCGGTTTTCTTTGTGTTTCTTGTCGGCTCGTTGGCTTTGAAAGTATTGGGCTGGTATTAGTGAATTTCCGGCTCGGGTAAGGGCTCGGTGCCTTCCAGAAAATCATAATCGCAGCCTTCATCGGCTTGGGTAACATGGGCGCTATGAAGCCTGGCATAGCCACGTGGGGCGGGTTTTTTAGGTGGTGTCCAAATGGCGAGGCGGGTTGCGATTTCCTCGTCTGGGACGTGGAGATGCAACAGGCGCTTTTCGACGTCCACCGTGATTAAATCACCATTCCGCACGGCGGCTAAAGGGCCGCCAATGGCCGCTTCAGGTGCCACATGCAGGATGCATGCGCCATAGCTGGTGCCGCTCATGCGGGCATCGGAAATCCGCACCATATCGCGCACGCCTTGTTGCAAGAGCTTTTTCGGGATGGGCAACATGCCCCATTCCGGCATGCCCGGCCCGCCAACGGGTCCGGCATTGCGGAACACCATGATGTGGTCAGCGGTTACATTGAGGCTTTCGTCGTTCACGGCGTGCATCATCGCATCGTAAGTGTCGAACACGATGGCTGGTCCGGTATGCGTTGTCAGATGCGCCTCGGCAGCGGCAGGCTTCATCACCGCGCCACGCGGGGCGAGGTTGCCGGTCAGTACGGCGATGCTGCCACCTGCTGCAATCGGTCTATCGAGGGGGCGGATGATATCCTCGTTCCAGATTTTCGCGTCCCTATAGCGCTCACCAATCGTGGTGCCGGTGACGGTTTTCTCAGCCTTATTTAACAGCGGCAGAAGCTGCCGGAAAAAGGCTGGAAAGCCGCCCGCATAGAAGAAATCTTCCATCAAAAATTCGCCCGACGGCCTGATATTGGCCATAACGCCCGCTTGACGGGAAATGCGATCGAATTCCGTCAAAGGTAGACCAATCCCCGCCCGCCGCGCCATGGCGACAAGATGGATGATGCCATTGGTCGACCCACCCATCGCCATCAAAGCGAGAATGGCGTTTTCGAACGCGCCTTGGGTGAGAAAGCTTTTGGGTGTCGTGTCATTCCAGACCATGTCAACGATCTCAACGCCGCATTGCACCGCCATGCGTGTATGGCCCGCATCGGCGGCGGGAATTGAAGCGGCACCCGGCAGGGTAAAGCCCAAAATCTCGGCAATGCCTGCCATGGTCGAAGCGGTCCCCATCGTCATGCACGTACCAAAGGAGCGGGCGATGCCCTGCTCCATCTCGCGCCAATCGGCTTCCGTGATGCGGCCCGCTTCTTTCTCGGCCCAATATTTCCAGACATCGGAGCCGGAGCCCAATGACTTGCCACCCCAATTGCCGCGCAGCATTGGGCCCGCAGGCATAAAGATTGCGGGCAGATTCATGCTCGTCGCGCCCATGATGAGGCCGGGTACGGTCTTGTCGCAACCGCCCAGCAACACCGCTCCATCTATCGGATGAGAGCGGAGCAGTTCCTCTGTCTCCATCGCAAGGAAATTCCGGTAGAGCATTGTCGTCGGTTTAACGAAATTCTCCGAGAGCGACAGCGCTGGCAATTCCATCGGAAAGCCGCCCGCCTGCCAGATGCCGCGTTTCACTTCTTCCGCGCGCGTGCGAAGATGCGTATGGCAGGGGTTCGCCTCGCTCCAAGTATTAATGACGGCAATCACGGGCTTGCCCATGAAATCCTCATAGCGATGACCCATCTGCAACGCGCGTGAGCGATGCCCGAAGGAGCGCAAATCCGTTGCACCGAACCAGCGGTGGCTGCGCAGTGTCTCGGGCGTTTTACGGGTCATTTAAGAGGCTTTCAGAATCGGCCTTTGGTTAACCCATCGCGGATGCGAGCATCCATCCAATCGGTCTCGACGCTGGCTGAGGGGATTTGGCCGACCCAAGCGTGGAAGGCATGCGTCATGCCACGCGCTACCCGCCAAACATGGGGAATATCGGACTCTGCCAGCCGACGCGCAAAAAGGGCGGCGTCATCCGCCAACGGATCGCATTCGGCACTCAACATCACGGTCGCCGGCCAATCAGAGGGTACGGGGTGGCGTGCGGGCGAAAATTCGGGATGTTCCGCCGAGCCATCTTTGCCGCGATAGGCTTCTATGAACAAATCAAGCCCGGAACGCTCCAAGATATGGCCCCGTCCGTAAAGGGTGGTCGAAGGGAGCGTCTGCGTCATATCAAGCCACGGGCTCATGAGAAACAGAAGAGAAATCGGGGATCGCCCTTTGGCGAGCAGGCGTTGCGTAACGGCCGCGGCAAGACCCGCACCGGCGCTTATCCCGCCAAAGCCCATTTTGGCAGTTTGAATGCCGGAAATCGCGCCCTTAGCAATCGCCTCAATAAGGTCCTCGCCATCATCAATGCCAGCCGGCCAAGGATGCTCGGGAGCTAGGCGATAGGAAATTGAGACGACATTGGCCGGAACACTAACCGCCAACCGCAATGCCTCGTGGTGAACATCGTCGAGACCACCAACGGCATAACCGCCACCATGCACAAAGACTAGGGTTGGAAGGGCGTTGCCGCCTTCTGGTCGATACACCCGTACCGGGCGCTCGCCATCCCGCGTGGCGATCGATTGCTTTTCAACGGCTACTCCCGACCGTTCCTCAATCGTTTTTTTAAGCGGGAATTGCACGCGACCCCAATGGCGTTGCTCTGGGAAATTCTGGCCTGTTCGCGCCGGGACGCCGTTTTCTTTTTGCCAGTCGCCAAGAAGGGCAATCAGCGCGGTGACTTCAGGGTGGAGCGGCATCGTCAATCTCTCGTTCTAATCGATCTTCATCGGTTGCGGATCGCTCAGTATCTTCTGCATGAAAACGAGGTCAAGCCAACGGTCGAATTTCCAGCCGACTTCCTTCAACCGTCCGGTTTCGATAAATCCGAGATCACGGTGGAATTTCAGCGAGCCGGTATTACCCGCTTCGATACCGCCGATCATCACATGTTTACCCAGCGCTTTCGCGGCTTCAAACAAAGGCGGCATGAGTTGTTTGCCGATGCCTTTGCCGTGATGATGGCGGTGGACATAGATGGAGTGCTCGACCGAGTGGAGATAACCGTCATGTGGTCGAAAATCGCCAAAACTGGCAAAACCCGCGATCGCGCCACCTAGGACTGCCACAAAGATGGGATAGTTCTTCTGGTGCCGTTCGATCATCCAAGCGCGGCGACTATCGAGCGTATAGGCATAATGCGACCAAATAGCCGTGGTATTCAGGATCGAGTCGTTCACGATCTCCAAAATACCGGGTAAGTCCGTTTCGACGGCTGCGCGAATGGTGACTTTCATAAGGGTTATCCTTCTAAGCCGAGCGCGGATCGCCTGCTTGATTATACCGCTATCCGGATCAGACCTAATCCCGAAAGCTTTGATAATTTGAATTTAGGCGTTAGGTGACTCGCCCAACGAGTTTCAGTCAAAGAGGATACCCCATCGTGACCGTGCTGCAAAATATGAACTGGCGATATGCGACAAAGAAAATGGATCCGTCGAAATCCGTCGCGGAGGACAAAGTCGACCGAATTCTCGAAGCCATTCGGTTGACGCCGACGTCCAGCGGACTTCAACCCTATGAAGTGTTGGTGATTACCAACAAAGACATCAAAGAAAAAATTCAGGCCTTGGCCTGGGGCCAATCGCAGGTGGTGGATTGTTCGCATCTCATTGTTTTTGCGGCGTGGGACAATTACACGAACGAGCGTATCAATGCCTCGTTTGATTTCACGATCCAAGAACGTGGCTTGGGTACGAATGAGCGGACGGAAACCTATCGGCAAAGCCTTTTGACGAATTACCCGCCACGTGGGCCGGAAGTAAATTTCCAGCATACCGCCAAACAAACCTATATTGCTTTAGGCGTTGCGATGTTGGCCGCCGCCGATGAGCAGGTTGATTCAACGCCGATGGAAGGGTTTGATCCGAATGCGCTTGACGAGCTCTTGGGCCTGCGTGCCAAAGGGCTTCGCAGCGTTACAATCTTGCCGCTTGGCTATCGCGATACGGATAATGACTGGCTGCTGCCTTTGAAAAAGGTACGCCGCCCACGCGCGAGTTTCGTCACCATAATCAAGTAATCCTGATGGATGCAACCGCCGCCCTCTTTAAGGGTGGCGGTTTAAGTTTCAGCCCACGGCCGCGAAGGGTTCAATCGGCAAATCTTTTGTCGTGCGGTAGAGGCCCGACCAATAGAGCAACGGGTCTGACCATTGCCCGATATCCACGGCCTCAATTCGGCCGATCACGATGGCGTGGGAATGCCGCTCGATGATTTCTTCCACCGTGCAGTCGATGGCCGCCAGCGCATCCTCCAACAACGGTGCCCCTGTGGCGAGGCTTTTCCAGCGCGTTCCAGCAAAGCGCGCTGCTCCCTTTTCGCCGGTTTTGCCAGCGAAACGGTCGGCGAGGTCTTGCTGATTGGCACCCAATAGATTGACGCCAAACGCGCCATATTCCGCAATCAAGGGCCAAGCGGAAGCATCACGGTTGATGCACACCAGCAACCGTGGGGGTTCAGCCGAAAGGGAGGTGACCGATGTGGCGGTGAGACCTGTTCGGTCAGCACCGCTGCCGACGGTGATCAGTCCCACGCCGCCAGCTAACCGGCGCATCGCTTGACGGAAGGCGGTCGGATCAATGGACGAGCTCATATAACATACTCCTCGGTCTGGGATTTTGATTTTAAAAGGGCGGACAGCAACTCGTCGGCTAAGGCCGCGAATTGCACGGAGCCTCGCCGTCTCGGACGGGGGAACGGGACGTCGAGGTCGAGCGCAATTTGGCCGTTCTCGATCAGAACAATCCGGTCCGCCAAAGTCAGCGCTTCGGTTACGTCATGGGTGACAAGGATGGCGGTGAACCCCTCTTCCTGCCAAACGTTTTCCAGCAAGGACTGCATGCCGATGCGGGTAAGCGCATCCAGCGCACCAAGCGGCTCATCCAACACTAGGAGGTCAGGTCTGCTGACGAGGGCGCGCGCTAGCGCGACGCGTTGTTTCTGCCCGCCGGAGAGGACATCAGGCCATTCGGGTCCACGGTCGGCGAGATGAACCGCTTCCAGCGCGTTTCGGGCTTTTGAAAGCGCATCCTGACGGGAAGGAGTTGGTCCAAGGCCAAAGGCGACGTTGTCGATAATGCTGGCCCAAGGGGGCAAGCGAGGCTCCTGATACATGATACGGGCCGTTGTTTTTACGCCGCCTGCTCCGCCGATTGTCAGCGCGCCGCCAAAATCATGGTCCAAGCCCGCAATGACCCGCAATAAGGTGCTTTTTCCCGACCCGGACTTGCCGACAATGGCAACAAATTCTCCCGGCTTGATGTCAAGATCGACGCCTTCAAGGACCGAATTGTTGCCAAAACGGCGCGTGATGCCGCGTAAGGTTACGGATGCTCCAGCTGCCGAAACACGTTCTTGCTTAAATGCTGTCTGTGTCATGCGCGTCGGCCCTTCCGATAGGCGGGATGCCAAGAAAGGCTTAAGCGCTCGATGACGCGGACGGCGCTGTCCGCCACCTTCCCCAAAAGCGCGTAGATCAGGATCGCCAGCACCACGACATCGGTCTGCATAAACTCCCGTGCGCTCATCGCCATATAACCAAGGCCCGATTGCGCGGCGATGGTTTCAGCCACAATTAAAGTGAGCCACATAATGCCGAGCGCGTAACGAAGCCCGACAAGAATAGAAGGTAGTGCGCCAGGCAGAATCACCCGTCGAAACAGGGCAAACCCTGAAAATCCGTACGAACGGGCCATTTCGACCAGCTGTGGATCAACGGTCCGGATGCCGTGAAACGTGTTGATGTAGATTGGGAAAAACACGCCGAAGGATACGAGAAACAGCTTGGCCCCTTCCTCGATCCCGAACCAAAGGATGACAAGGGGGATCAACGCCAGATTGGGGATGTTGCGCACCATTTGGATGGTGGTGTCGGTGGCGCGTTCGGAGAGGCGTGACAGGCCGTTGGAAAGTCCGAAGCTAAACGCGATTGTGCCACCGACGATGAGGCCGGATGCGGCGCGAGAAAAGCTAACGCCAGCATTGGTTGCCAATTCGCCCGAACGGAGCAGACGCCAAGCGGCGGCTAGCACTTCCGAAGGCGCGGGGAGGATTGACGCTGGCAATTGGCCGAGGCTAGCGGAGGCCTGCCATACAATGAGGATCGTTAGCGGTAATAGCCAAGGCACGATTCCCTTTGGCGAAAGGCGGGAAGGGAGCGCCAATGCGCCCCCTCGACCTACTCTTTTGCCGCTTACCCGAAGGGCGAGATCGGTCATGGTTAACCTCACGATGCCGAGGCCGCAACACGTATGCCCGTGCCGCTAATGCCGAATTCGCCCGGAGCCGTGGCATGACCCAAGCCCGTACCGGTGCGAATACCGAGCTTTGGAAACAGAAGTTCTGCGGTTTGATAGGCCTCTTCCAGATGCGGATAGCCGGACGCGATAATCGTATCGATTCCAAGCGCTTGGTATTCGCGAAGCCGCGTTGCAACCGTATCGGGATCGCCCACAAGGGCCGTGCCCGCACCGCCACGCACCAAGCCGATGCCTGCCCAGAGATTGGGTGCAATGGTCAGATTGTCGCGACGACCGCCACCATGCAGCGCACTCATCCGCTTTTGGCCGATGGAATCGGACTCAGCCGCGAATTTCCTTTGTGCGGCGTCGATCGCTTCATCGGGAAGATGGCGGATGAGTTTATCGGCCGCAGCCCATGCTTCATCTTCTGTATCGCGAACGATGAGATGAACACGAAGGCCGAATTTCACCGTGCGACCGAAGGCCTTGGCGCGCTGGCGCACCGCGTCAAGCTTCAGTCGCACGTCTTCAAGGGGCTCGCCCCAAGTAAGATAGGTGTCGACATGTTCAGCCGCGACTTCAATCGCAGCATCCGATGATCCCCCGAACCAGATCGGCGGGGAAGGTTGCTGAACGGGCGGGAAATCGAGTTTAGCCCCTTTAACCTTGAGATAACGGCCCTCGAAATCCACTTTTTCACCGCGCAACAGCCGCGAATAGATCGTGAGGAATTCAGCCGTATGGGCGTAACGCTCGTCATGCGGAAGGAAGATGCCGTCTCCGGCCAGTTCGGTCGGGTTGCCACCGGTTACAATATTGACGAGGTAGCGGCCATTGCTGATGCGGTCGAGCGCTGCGGCTTGACGGGCGAAATAGGTTGGCGACGCGACACCCGGACGAAGGGCGAGAAGAAAGCGGAGACTCTCGGTATGCGTCGCCAAAGCCGAGGCGGTGACGAACGGGTCATCGCAGGATTTACCGGTCGGGATCAGCGTGCCTTTAAAACCTAACCGGTCGGCGGCTTGCGCAATCTGTTTGAGATAGCTGAAATCCGCCGGGCGATGGCCTTTCTCGGTGCCGAGATAGGAGCCGTCGCCACTGACCGGGATGAACCAGTAAATATCCAGCGGCTTTGCCGTGGGTTGTGAAGGGAGGGACGTAATTGACATGATCGGGTTCTTTCGATCGGAAAAAAGGGTGCGCTGCGGTCCGTCGGAGTCAAGGAGCACGCAGCGCGAGGGGGGAGGATAATTAGGTTGCTGGCTTCCAGGTCCACACGATGTCTTTGACCGTGAGGGGCTTCGGAATGAGGCCTAGAGCGAGAAAGCGATCTGCAATGCGTTGTTGTTCTGCAATAACGCTGTTGGTCACAGGGCTAATGGCAAATTCGGTTCGATCAACCGCCTTTTGCTGTGTCTCAACCGCGATGCCGGTTGCCTTGGACAGGATTGCAGTGACGTCCGTGCGGTGTGTTTCTGCCCAATGCGCGGTTTTGGCCGCCGTCTCATTGATCAGCGACACGAGCTCTGGGTTGGCCTTTGCAAAACTGCCATTTGCTAACAGGTAGGAGTTTTGCTCGACGATCCCTTTAGCGGTTGCCAAAACCCGCGTTCCAGCCTGCGCTTCGGCGACGGCAAAGAAGGGATCCCAGATTGTCCAAGCATCGACCGCTCCTCTGGCGAAGGCGGCCGCGCCATCAGCAGGGGCGAGGTAGACGGGCGTCACATCCTGATAGGAGAGCCCTGCTTTTTCGAGTGCGGCAATGGTAAGGTTATGGGCGGATGAGGCCTTGGCAAAGCCGATTTTTTTACCCTTCAAATCGGCTAAGGTCTTAATCGGTGACTCATCTTTGACGAGAATGGCCGCACCTGCACCTGCTGCAACTTGGGCGGCGACGTAAACAATATTTGCGCCTGCGGCTTGGGCGAAGATCGGAGGTGCATCGCCGGTATAGCCGTAATCAATGCTGCCGAGATTTAATGCCTCCAACAAAGGCGGGCCAAACGAGAATTCGACCCATTTAAGCGTGAGCCCCTTTGCCTTAAAGGCGTCATCGAGTTGGCCGGTTTCCTTGGCCAGATAGAGTAATCCGTTCTTCTGGTAACCGATACGGATTTCTTTCGGCGCAGACTGTGCAAAGAGCGAGGCCGGTGAAAGGGCGATAGCTGCCATTGAGACCGCTAGAACATTTTTCAGGAAAGTGCGTTTTGACATTGTGTAGAACCTTTTTATTTAAGGCATGAGTTTGAGCGTCATATAGCTCCGCCGTTCGCGATCCGATCGCGTTACAGGCATCAACAGTCACACCGTGAGAATGAGGATGGATTGATCCCGGTTAGCGCCCCGGGTGGCAGGTCCGATTTAGGGACAACAATACTGCGACATCATGGTTCTTCTCCTTAAGCGACGGAGCCCACGAAATCGCCGGATCATTCCGGTTCGTGGCGCTTTAGCATTTGGTGACGCGGTGCAAGCTGCTCGCTTCAAATCTCCGCGACCGACCCGTGACGAGCCGATGGGTAAAAGATGGCGCAGAGCTGCCTATCCGTCAACGAGAATGTTCTTTTAAAAGTACGGTGAAAACAGAAAATTTTTCCGAATTTGGTCTAATTGAGAGAATATTTAGGTTTATTGGGGAAGAAATGGTTGTTGAAGGCTTGACGCAGAGAGCGTATCTATTGTTTTTGTTCGAAATGTAGAACGATATTTTCTCGAAGGCACTACAGAATGGACGCGATTGACCGGAAGATTCTCACCGAATTGCAACGCGATGCGACGCTTTCGGTAGCCGAACTCGCTAACCGCGTTGGCTTGAGCCAAACACCGTGCTGGAAGCGCGTTCAGCGGCTCGAGGAAGAAGGTGTGATTTTAAAGCGGGTTGCGTTGGTTTCGCCCGAAAAGATCGGCCTCGGGTTGACGGTGATGGTGGCCATTGAAACGGGGGACCATTCCATCGAATGGCTCACGCAATTTGCTGAGTTTGTAGCCGCACAGCCAGAAGTAATGGAAGTCTACCGCATGGCTGGTGATATTGATTATATGCTTCGCGTCACCGTTGCCGATATGGCAGCCTATGATGGCTTTTATAAAAGGCTGATTACTGGCGCAAAGCTCAAAAACGTGACGTCGCGCTTTGCGATGGAGCGGATCAAATCCGAGACGGCATTTGCTGTTCCCGTTTAAGGGCCAAGCCTTGACGGGACGTGCGCTTCGCGCCAATACCGATCCATGTACCCGATAAAGCGAACCGGAATTAGGGCTATCCTGCGCTCCGCGCTGGTGGTGGTGTTTGCCTATTTTCTGGCCGGTCTTGCGCTTACCCCGCACGCTCCTTTGCCGACCTCGTTCGTAGCATCGGATACTCTTTTATGGTGCTCGGCGGACACGGCCTCTGTTCCGGTTCATCCCGCTGACCGGAAAGATCATCCATCGTCCGATTGCTGTCAGCTTCATCGAGCAGCATCGCTACCGATTATGCATGACGCAAAAGCGGAAGTGGAGCGGGCCTATTTGCTCGTTGCTGCGCCGAAGCGGCTTGTTGCGTCGCAACCTTTCGGCTTTCCTGTTGCTGCTTTCGGCTTTGCGACCGCGCCTCCTCAGAGCATCTGATCCTTGTCTTTTGTTCAGACCCTATCAGCGCTTTTTGGAGAGATTACCATGCGCCCATTGATCCGATTGGGAGCCCTTGTGCTCCTGTCTTTTGCCGTCGCAACGACAGCTGTCTATGCCCACGGGTTTACCGTTGGTTCCCTTAAAATCATACATCCTTGGTCGCGTGCGACGCCTAACGGTGCCGAGGTGGCCGGTGGCTATCTCGCCATTGAAAACACCGGCCAAGAAGCTGACCGGCTGCTCGAAGTGGTCGTTGAAGGGGTATCTCGCGCGGAAATCCATGAAATGACCACGGTGGATGGCGTTATGAAGATGCGGCCGCTTGCGAATGGTTTGGAGATTCTGCCCGGCAAAACGGTTGAGCTAAAGCCCGGCGGTTTTCACATCATGTTGATGGGGCTCAAGGTCCCGGTAACCGAGGGCGCAAAGCTCGCGGGCAAGCTCCGGTTTGAAAAGGCGGGCTCTGTCGACGTTATATTTAACGTCGAGGCCGCAGGCGCCGTGCACGATCATTCAACCGCCAACTAATTCAATCAGGCCTTGTTCCTGATGCGTCAGGAACAAGGCCATTTGGACAATCGTTATTGACTTATGTCTATATGTCGGCAACTATCGACATATGACCAATGAACAATCGATTATCATCTTAGCAGCTTTGGCCCAATCGACCCGGCTTGAAAGCTTTCGCCTGCTCGTCAAGCACGAGCCTGAGGGGTTGGCGGCTGGTGATATTGCCCGCGCTCTAGCCGTGCCTCACAATACTTTATCGGCTCATCTTGGGGTGTTGTCGCATGCGGGGCTTGTGACCTCTGTCCGCCAAAGCCGAACGATTACCTACCGCGCCAATCTCGATCAATTTCGGGACCTCGCCAGCTATCTCTTGAAAGATTGCTGCGGCGGACGGCCTGAAATTTGTGCTCCGCTGATCGAAGAACTAACCGTCTGCTGCCCACCAGATCGCCGGTTTGATCAAATCAAAACGGTGATCTGATTCCTTGTTTTGTCGCATGTTTTTGCGATTAACCGGGGTCCACTTAATCGAAACATGCTCTTAAGGAGAAGGCCTGTGTCTGATACCCCTTACAATGTTTTATTTCTCTGCACGGGCAACACGGCCCGCTCGATCCTTGCCGAATGCATTTTGAACCATGATGGGGCGGGGCGCTTCAAAGCCTATTCTGCCGGGAGTCAGCCGAAAGGCGTCGTCAACCCGCTGGCCGTCAAGGTGCTGACAAGCTTCGGTTACTCGACCGATAACGTCTCATCAAAGAGCTGGGACGTGTTTGCGGTGCCTGACGCCCCCGTGATGGATTTCATCTTTACCGTTTGCGATAATGCCGCAGGTGAGGCTTGCCCGTTTTGGCCGGGCCATCCCATGACAGCGCATTGGGGCATTGAAGACCCAGCCGCCGTTGAAGGCTCCGATCTTGAGAAAGAGCGCGCCTTTGTGGAGGCTTTCCGCCTGATGCGGAACCGGATTAGCGCGTTTGTTAGCCTGCCCATGCGCTCGATTGACCAAATGGCGCTTGGCAAGAAACTGAGTGACATTGGACAGATGGAAGGTGCAACCTCGAAATGAGTGCCGTGTCCCTGTCGCGTCGGCTCGCTGCCGAAGGTTTAGGCTCCGCCTTTCTGCTCGCCACCGTTGTTGGCTCCGGGATCATGGGAGCCAATTTGGCCGGGGGCAATGTTGCCATTGCCTTGCTTGGCAATACGATCCCTACGGGCGCAATGCTCGTTGTCCTTATTCTGATTTTCGGGCCGATTTCGGGGGCTCATTTCAATCCGGTCGTTAGCGCCGCCTTCGCGATACGCGGACAATTGAGCTTGAAAGAACTTCTTGCCTATAGCCTGGTTCAATTGGCAGGTGCCATTCTTGGCGTTTGGGTGGCGCATGGCATGTTTGATCTGGCGATTATACAAACTTCGACCCATATCCGAACGGGCAACGCGCAATGGTTTGCTGAAGGGATAGCCACCTTTGGCCTGCTCGTAACCATCTTCGGATGCGTAGCGACTGCATCAAAATCGGTGCCGTATGCGGTGGGTCTTTACATTACGGCTGCCTATTGGTTCACGGCGTCAACCTCGTTCGCAAATCCGGCGGTGACGATTGCTCGGTCTTTAACGGATACTTTTTCAGGGATAGCACCAGTTAATGTGCTGGGCTTTATTGTGGCGCAAGGGATTGGAGCGGGTTTAGCAACTTTTGGCTCGTCCATGATTTGGCCAAAGGAGCCGACATAAACGAAAAAGGAACGTTGAATGGATTATCATGTAAGCGCGACTCGTCTGGATGAGCATGGTAGCGAAGCACGAACCAAAGATGCTGTTATTGTTCTTGATACCGACGTGAAGGGACGCAAAGACGCGTTCAATCCCGCAGAACTGCTCCTCGCTTCGGTTGCTGCGTGCATGATTAAAGGGATCGAGCGGGTTTCGCCGATGCTTCAGTTCCAACTAAGGGGCGTTAAGGTGGCGATACACGCGGTCAGACAGGATTCGCCGCCCCTGATCACTGAAATACACTACGAGCTTATGATTGACACGGACGAGACGGATCAGCGGATTGAGCTCCTGCATACGAATGTCCGAAAATACGGCACGATTTCAAACACGATTGCCCGATCAACCCGGCTCGAGGGAACGATCCGTAGGGCTTAGCTTGTGTGTTTGATGAGCAGCTTCGCTTCCGGAGGCTGCGTATTGCTGCGCCAGTCCGTCTACGCTCTTCGAGCTACGCCGGACACTGCCTCGCCCAAGACGATGTTGCTCCCCGTGGCTGCGCCACGCGTAGCCCCATCGGGGCGAAGCGTGGTGGAGCTGAGCGGAATCGAACCGCTGGCCTCCTCATTGCGAACGAGGCGCTCTCCCAACTGAGCTACAGCCCCCCAAGGCGGCAGGCGTAAGCCTGTACCTTCGAGATAACGACCGAATAAAAGTTTTCTTCCGATATTGCAAGGTGAGGACTGTGGCGCACCGATGCGTAGTTCGCCCCTTGCGCAAGCTTGCGTCGAGCTACCGGCATATCCAAATAGAAGAAACATCGTGTATAGAAGGCTGCGCGCGGCGGAATGCCACGATGCCTCCGATCATCAAAGGAATGTTCTGCCATGAGTCTGTCGCTTTACGATCTTTCGGTTCCTGTCTTCGTTCATTCGCTCAAGGCCCTCGCCGAGGTGCTAAAAAAGGCTGAAGCGCATGCCGACGCCAAGAAAATAGACCATTCGGTGTTTTTAACCGCCCGCATTGCGCCTGATATGTTCGCGCTCACCCGGCAGGTTCAACTCGCCACCGATTTTGCGAAAGGCGGCTCCGCCCGGCTCGCAGGCGTTGAGGTGCCAAGCTATGCGGATACAGAAGCGACCTTTGCTGAACTCCATGCACGAATTGAAAAGACGCTTGCCTTTATCGAAACAATTCCTGCAGAGAAATTTATAGGTGCTGAGAGCCGCGATATCGTTGTGCCGATGCGCCCTGAGCCAAAAACGTTCAATGCACTAACCTATTTGCGTCATGGTGCACTGCCCAACTTCTTTTTCCATACGACGACGACCTATGACATTCTACGTCACAATGGGGTTGAAGTCGGCAAACGCGATTTTCTGGGCGTTTACTGATCCCCATGCGGAAGTTTCTGTCATATACTTACAAAATCATCGTCGCGCTCACCTTGATGGGCGCGACTTTTTGCACGGAAAGCGCCATGGCTGATACCGAAGAACCGGCCTTTACCCTTTTTAGCAAAGAGGGTGACTTTGAGCTGCGTGATTATGCTCCGATCGTCGCCGCCGAGGTCACGGTTGAAGGCGACCGTGACGGTGCGGTCAGTTCCGGCTTTCGTATATTGGCGGGTTATATTTTCGGCGGCAATGCGGGTAGTGCGAAAATTGCTATGACAGCGCCCGTTACCCAATCGAAGGGCGACACGATCGCGATGACGGCTCCGGTGACTCAATCGGGGGGCGGTGGCGTTTGGGCGATCCGCTTCATGATGCCGAAGTCTTACACGATAAAAACTTTGCCAAAGCCGAATGATCCGCGAATCCGTTTCGTCGAGATACCGGCAAGGCGCGTCGCCGTGCTGGGTTTCTCCGGGCTTTGGAACGACGGAAATTTAAACGCGCACCGCGAGGAACTCGTTGCCCTCTTGAAGGCCAAAGGGCTCAAGTCTCATGGGGAACCGAATTTCGCATTTTACGATCCCCCCTGGAAACCCTTTTTCTGGCGGCGCAATGAGATTATGTGGGACGTTGCGAGGCCTTAGAAGAGGATGCCTATGACGCTATGGCTTGACCGTCTTTTAGGCGGCCATTTCGGCCATCAAATGCTCGGCAATGGACGCAACCGAATGTTTTGTGAGGTCTTTGACGATTTCCGCGACCACCAATTTTGAAAAGGCTTCCGGCATGGCACGGCGCAACTCCGCCAATGTCCGCGCTGGGGCCACGATGACGATGCGTTTTAGCTTTTCGCGTTCCGCAAGTTTGATGAGGCCCGCGATGATCTCGTGGGCAAATTTGTCTTCCGCCAATTGGTGCCAATCGGTTGGCTCCGGACTACCACTACGAGAGCCGACACTGGCATAAACCAGACTGGGCCGATCTGTTCCCATTTCATGGTTCTGTGGATCGTTTTGACGCAACACGCTTTCGACCGTCAGTACTGGCAAAAAGGCTGTGCCTTCATTGATCAGAATGAGGGCCTTTTTGCCATCGCCGACAACAATATGGGTCCCGGTCGAGAGATGAGAATAGGTCATTTTGGTTTTCCCGCTGCAATGATGATCGCCCGGGTTAATGCCGTGGGGTCGGTAGAGGTTGCGTCGGGTGCGGATTATTTTGCTTCTGGTGTTCGGCGCGTTGCCATGGCGACACCAATGACCGTGATGGCAAGCCCTAACAGCTGAAACAATTGGAGTGTTTCGCCGAAAGCGAAATAAGCCTCAATCGCCACACTTGGTGGCACCAGATAGATCAGCGCCGCTGCGCGCGAAACTGCGCCCTCGCGAATGAGCAGCAAAAGAAGCCCAATCGCCCCTAGCGATAGGGCTAAGACGGACCATGCCATAATCGCAACCAGCGGCAGGTTCCATTCCATGCGCATCGGTTCAAGCCAGAAGGCGAAGGGCGTAATGGCGAGGAACGCCCCTGTGTATTGCAACGCCGTGACTGTTCTTAAGTCGCCCTTTGGGATGAACCGCTTCTGGTAAAAGGTACCTAAGGTTACCGACACCATCGCCAGCATATTGATGAGGAGAGGACCAAAGGTTTCGCGTAAATGGGCCGGGTCAATGACGGCCAGTTTTGGTTCCAGCACCAGCGCAATGCCGCAAAAGCCGAGAAACACGCCCGCCCATTGCAACCGCCCAATCCGCTCTCGCAGGAGGATAGGAGCGAGAAAGGCCGTCAAAATAGGCTGAATAGCCGCAACCAGACCAGAAACACCGGTTGGCAGACCCTTCGCAATAGCCCACCAGACACCGCCAAGATAAATCGCGTGCAGCAAAACGCCTGACATCATCGCGTGCAGAATGCCACGGCCTTGCGGCCATTCCGCGTGCGACCAAAAGACGATGATGAGCATGGCACCAATCGCCAAAACGAAACGCGCCGAGAGAAAGGTCAACGGATCGGCGTAATCCGCTCCGTAGCGAGCCGATACCCAACCCGTCGACCAGATGGCCACAAACAAAGCGGGCGCAATGCGGAGAAGCAATTTAGGGGAGGAATTCGGCACACAAACAATCCTTATGCCAAAAGGCTGGCCAGAGGGTAGGCCAAGCGCTGATAGCGAAGGATCGGCGCACGGTCGAGGCCTTATGTCGAATTTTCAGGGTAGAACGATTGACAAGCCCACGATATCCGTATTTTTGGTGGCAGCATCACTTTTTCGCGTGTCGGTACCATGCTTCTCTCCGTTTTGAAAAAGCCGAAGTCGAAAACTTCCCCATCCAAAACGGGTGGCGCGAAAACGCGTCGCTGACACGATCCTCGCTCCGGTCTCTCCCCCCGGCGGGGATGAGACCAACCGCTGAAGCAGCGGGTTTTAAGGGGAGCGGCCTATCAGATATCAAAAAAAGGATCATGATCATGGGTTTCAAGGTCGCGGTTGTCGGCGCCACGGGTAATGTGGGTCGCGAAATGCTTTCCATCTTGGCCGAGCGGGCTTTTCCCGTGGATGAGGTTGTGGCACTCGCCTCCTCACGCAGCCTTGGCACGGAAGTATCCTTTGGCGACAAAGTGCTGAAGGTTCAAAACCTCGAACACCATGACTTTTCCAAAACCGATATCTGCCTGATGTCGGCAGGTTCAGGCGTTTCCAAGGATTGGTCACCCAAGATTGGCGCGATGGGGTGCCTTGTGATCGATAATTCGTCGTGCTGGCGGTATGATGAGCGCGTACCGTTGATCGTGCCAGAGGTGAATGCCGATATTCTCACGCGGTTTATGGGTGATGCGAAGCGGCTTAACATCATTGCCAATCCAAACTGCTCGACCGCCCAGCTGGTCGTGGCGTTAAAGCCGCTGCACGACCGCGCAACCATCAAGCGCGTCGTTGTTTCGACCTATCAATCGGTATCCGGTGCGGGCAAGGACGCGATGGACGAGCTGTTCAACCAGTCCCGCGCCATTTTCTCGGCGACCGAAGTGAAAATCGAAAAATTCCCGAAGCGGATCGCCTTCAATGTGATCCCGCAGATCGATGTGTTCCTCGATGACGGCTACACCAAGGAAGAGTGGAAGATGGTCGTCGAGACGAAGAAGATCCTCGATACCAAGATCAAGCTGACGGCGACGTGCGTTCGGGTGCCGGTGTTTATTGGCCATTCCGAGGCGGTCAATATCGAGTTCGAAAACCCGATCACGGCGGATGAAGCGCGTAGTCTGTTGCGCTCTGCCCCGGGCTGCCTCGTTATCGATAAAAGGGAGCCCGGCGGCTACATCACCCCGCATGATGCGGCGGGCGAGGATGCTACCTATATTTCGCGCATTCGCGAAGACTCAACCGTCGAGCACGGCTTGGCGCTCTGGTGCGTATCCGACAATCTTCGCAAAGGGGCGGCGCTGAACGCCATCCAGATCGCGGAATCGCTGATTAACCGGAAGCTGTTGAAGCCCCGTTGAAAGTAAGGTGCGGGTGGTAGACAATAGTAAGATGTCGAATCACCCGCTCCTTCCACAATCAGTGACCGAGAAATTTGAAGTGTTTGAATGGCGGAATGCTATTCATATTTTAAATGCTGTTCATCCTAACGATTTTGCCGAGATCGTGGAAACGCTTGAATATTTTGTTTTGAAAAAGTCCGATATCGAACAGGGTGGTGGCAATAAATCGTCTATTGCTAAAGCGCTTGATGAAAAACTGCTCAACAGAGGCTGGCAGGAACGTCACTTTGATACAAAGCGTGTGGTTGATGGTAAAAGTTATGATACGCCGACACATAAAGTTGACTGCTTCAAGGGCAAGATTGCCTTAGAAGTTGAGTGGAATAATAAAGACCCGTTTTTTGATCGCGATCTTAACAATTTCAGGCTGTTGTATGACCTGAATGTGATCGATGTTGGTGTCATTATTACCCGGTCGACGGCGCTGGAACCAATTCTTCGGTCCTCGGGTAGGACCGTGACCACTTACGGCAAGGCAACGACACACACCGATAAATTGATACCCAAAATTAAGGGTGGCGGAGCTGGCGGTTGCCCCGTAGCCGTGTTCGGCATTTCAGCAGGAGCCTATCGCGATGAGCTTTGATCCCCTCGAGACGATTTTAGATTTTAGCAAAACAACGAGAGGGAAAAAATTTCATACAATCCTTGCTGATCCGCCATGGCGATTTGAGAATAGGACCGGAAAAATGGCTCCTGAACATCGGCGGCTCAATCGTTATGGAACGATGACGCTGGATGACATTTGCCAATTACCTGTTGCGGACGTGGCAGCTAGTCCTGCCCATCTTTACCTTTGGGTTCCTAACGCCTTATTGCCTGAAGGACTTCGGGTTATGAAGGAATGGGGCTTTAATTATAAATCGAACATCATTTGGCATAAAATCAGAAAAGACGGCGGGTCAGATGGACGAGGCGTTGGCTTTTATTTTAGAAACGTTACCGAGATTTTGCTGTTTGGAATCCGTGGCAAAAATGCCCGAACACTTCCGCCGGGCCGTCGGCAGGTCAATATGATTGAGACGCGCAAGCGTGAACATTCTCGTAAGCCGGACGAACAATATGATCTTATTGAGTCGTGCAGCAGCGGGCCTTTTCTCGAATTATTTGCTAGAGGGACGCGACCTAATTGGACCCATTGGGGCAATCAGGCGAACGAAGAATACGCGCCCGACTGGAAAACGTATGGCTATAATTCTGCTACCGACAAAATGTTAGCCGTTGGCGAATAACCTTATTTTATAGGTTCAGAAGAAATTGGTGGGGATCTGATAGCGATTTTCACCCATACCTCAGCGCGGCAAGTCCTGCGGCCACGAAAATGGCAGCCACGTAACGGGCGCGGCTGAATTGTTCGCCCAAGAAAAGGGCACCGAAAACGGTAGCAAAAAACACGGAGGATTCCCGGACTGCCGCTACAAGGCCAATCGGGGCTTCTGTCATGGCCCAGATGGCAATACCGTAAGAGCCGAACGCGGCGGCTCCGCCAACTAATCCAGTTTTCCATCCCTTGACCAGGGCAAGGGCAAGCGGTTTACCGCGTACATAGAGTGCGGCTGGGACAAAAAGTACGCCATCGAGAAATTCGAGCCAGATATTGTAACTGATGGAGTGGCCGGAGAGCCTGCCGCCGGTTCCGTCGACCAGCGTATAAAGCGCGATAACGCACGCAAGGATGAGGGCGACGAAGAGGGTGTTCCGGTCAATACCGCCTTTGCGAATGCCATCGACAGCCAGCCATAAAATGCCAAAGCTCAACGACAAAGCCCCGCTGAGTGCCAAACCGCTCGGAATCTCGCGCAAGAAAATGACGGCGAGCAGGGTGGTGAGCAAAGGAGCCGATCCGCGTGTGACCGGATAGGCGACCGACAAATCGGCATTGCGGTACAAAAGGCTGATCAGCGTTAAATAGCCAACGTGAATAATCGCTGAAGCGATCAGATATGGCACCGACTCCCACGCGGGTAGTGGGGCAAAGGGCAGCATGGGTACGGCGATAAGGCCGCAACCCGCTGCCACCATGGTGGTTGTGACCAATTTATCGCTACCGGCTTTGACAATGGTATTCCAGCCCGCGTGCAACAGGGCACCGAACAAGACGGCGACAAAAATATGGATGGCCACGTTCTACCCCTGCGCCCAAAGCGCCGCTCATTTATTGAAGAGCCGATCCCGAGAATCAGCCAACATTGCTGTTTTATGACAGTTTAATGACATTCGAAAGCACAACCTCACCCTTTTCATCCGTTCAGAAAGAGGCGGGGAGTGCAAAAGCGTGGCGCTCTGAACGAACATCGCGTAAAAATAGAAAATAAATTTTTACTCGTATCCGAGGTTGTATAATGAACCGCACGACTGCCCTCTGGGCGGGTTTGCTCGGCTTTGTTGCGGTTGCCGGGCTCATTGTGGCTTTGGCCATTTCACCCCTTTTCAGCCACACGGTTGAAAAGGGGGCCGTTGCATATGCCGATGGCGATTTCCCCCGGGCAATCGCTATCTTCCGGCCGCTTGCAGAGGATGGCGATCCGGCGGCCCAATTTTATCTTGGCGAAATGTACCGCTTTGGCCGAGGTGTGAAAAAGGACGAGGCGCGCGCCGCACTTTGGTATAAAAAGGCAGCCAATAAGGGTTCGCCCGAGGCGCAATATGCGCTTGGAATGATGTATGCGACCGGCATCGGCGTTTCGGTCGATTTCGTCGAATCCTATCGCTGGTTGAGCCTTGCTAATTTCCGTCTCTCGCCTTGGGAAACCGAACGGCGGGAGCGATCCGTACGCACGCGCGACACCATCCTTCGTGCCATGAGCCAAGATGATGTTGAGCGTGCAAAATCACTCGTGATCGCTTGGGATAGGAAATGGCAAAAGTGAAGGCGTGACGCATAGCGCCGAACAGGTTAAGCGGAAGGGGTCGCCACTTCCTCCGCCGAAAGCTTCGCTACCATGAGCCTCACTGATAAGATTCCCTTCATGTCGGCGATTGAACGCGTCCAGCTTCGTCGCAATTGCGAAAAGGCGAAGCGGGGCAACAATTCGTCAAAGCGCCGCGAGGCAGATCAGCTATTGGCAGCGCTTGATGCGTTTGAAGGCGCGGGCGATGAGGAGTCGCTCTCAAGCCGCGCTATGCGTCGTTTTGGTGGGTCTTCGCGTTCCGCCAATAGCGGGTTGCCTATGCCACGGCGGGTGGTTTTCAACGCGGATCCTGCCTATGAGAAGACATCCGGCGTGGCTGAGGCTTTGGCTGCGATTGATGCTAAAGTACCCGTCATATTGGTGACCGGTCGGGCGGGAACGGG
>CANCAR010000002.1 GCA_947374125.1 Hyphomicrobiales bacterium
CCTCGCTTGGCATTGGCCGGAAATTTCAAAAACCCACGGTGTTTGAGGGGCAAACGGTTGAAGATAATCTGCTGCTGGCGTTAGAGGGACCGAGGAGTGCTTTTTCAGCGCTGTTTGGGTGGCGCAGCCGTGTAGCTGTTGGGCAGATATTGGACAAGCTCGCCATTATCCGGCTGGGTGATCTTCGATCGAAGCTGGCAGGCAGTCTTTCGCATGGCCAAAAGCAATGGCTCGAAATCGGCATGCTCTTGGCGCAAAATCCCAAATTGCTGCTCGTCGATGAACCCGTCGCCGGCATGACAGATGCGGAGACTGAGGAGACCGCGCGGCTTTTATCCTCTATTGCCGGCGAGCACGCGGTTGTGGTTGTGGAGCATGACATGAGCTTTGTGCGGGCGCTTGATTGCAAGGTAACGTGCCTTCATGAAGGCTCCGTTCTGGCCGAAGGAACCATCGACAGCGTGTCGGCCAATGAACGCGTGATCGACGTGTATTTGGGGCGCTGACCATGGCACAGCTCGAAGTCTCTGCAGTTGATCTTTATTATGGCGCGGCGCAGGCTTTGCGCGGTGTGTCCGTGACATCGGAGCTTGGCAAGGTAACGGCTGTCTTGGGTCGTAATGGCGTTGGTAAGACGTCTCTGTTGCGGGCCATTACGGGACAGCAAGCGATACGCTCTGGCGATATCCGGTTTGGCGGCATGTCGATCAATGCGCTGCCGTCTTTTGAGCGGGCGCGATTGGGAATTGGCTTTGTACCGCAAGGCCGAGAGATCTTTCCGTTGCTCACTGTGCGGGAAAATCTCGAGACCGGATTTGCCGCTTTGCCGCGGGGCGAGCAGACGGTTCCTGATCTGGTGTTTGAATTATTTCCGGTATTGGCCGATATGGAATCCCGCCGAGGTGGTGACCTTTCAGGTGGACAGCAGCAGCAATTGGCGATTGGCCGCGCTTTGGTGATGCGGCCTAAGCTCTTAATTTTGGACGAGCCGACGGAAGGCATTCAGCCCTCAGTGATTAAGGATATCGGGCGGGCCATTTCCTTTCTGCGGGATCGCGGCGATATGGCGATCCTTCTGGTTGAGCAATATTTCGATTTTGCCCGTGAGCTGTGCGATTTTTACGCCGTGATGGATCGCGGCCAGATTGTGCTCGCTGGCGAAAAGGCCGATCTAAATCCGGAAAATGTTCGCAAACTGCTCTCAGTCTAAAAGTTTCTGCGTAGTCCAACCATCTGTCTTTTCAACCTGTGGGTCTGGTTATGAGGAGTGTCCACTTGCACGCTCACCATCCCAACCCACGGAGAATGAACATGAATATGATCCGAGTTCTCGCAGCAGGAGCCATTGCGTTTTCGCTCTCGCTCGCCTCTGCCCGCGCCGCCGATATTGTTGAAACCGCTATCGCCGCCGGAAATTTCAAAACGCTGGTGAAAGCGCTTGAGGCGGCGGACCTTGTGACAACACTGAAGGGTAAAGGCCCCTTTACGGTCTTCGCGCCGACAGATGATGCGTTTGCCAAGCTGCCCGCGGGCAAGCTGGATGAGCTTTTGATGCCAGCGAATAAGAAAGAATTGGCTTCCATTCTGAAATACCATGTTGTGTCCGGCAAAGTTATGTCGAGCAGCATTATGGGCAAAAAACTGTCCGAAAAGTCCGTTGAAGGCAGTGCGCTGACCATTGACGGGATGAGCGGCGTCAAGGTCGACGCTGGAATGGTCACTAAGGCCGATATCGAGGCCTCGAACGGTGTCATTCACGTGATCGATACGGTTCTCGTTCCGAAAAAATAAAGCGTTGGAAGGCCCCGTCAATGCGGGGCCTTCTTGCCGTTTTAGGTCGCTGGGTCAAGCCGCGCCGCTGTTGCCTGCAAATGGTTCTTGAAAACCGTTGCTATGGGGGAAAGCCGCTTGCCGGTTAAATGAACGATATACCAGTTCGACAGAATCGGAAATCCAACAAGGTCTAAGATGGCCAAGCCCTCCGTTGCTGGATCCGGGCTCAGCGCATGACGAGATAGAATGGATAGTCCAAGCCCTCCCGCCACGGCCTGTTTAATCGCTTCATTTGAGCCAAGCTCAAGTCTGACGCGCGGCTTGATGCGGCTTTGATCAAAAAAGCGGTCAATCGCCATTCGGGTACCGGAGCCCGGTTCACGCAAGATGAAATTGTTTTTTGCCAATTCTTCAATGGCGAGATCTTGCCTTGCTACTAGAGGATCACGGATTGGTGCGATGGCAACCAAAGGGTTAGCCATGAAATGTTCTCGCTCGACATCAAGATCGGTGGGTGGCGTCGACATGACCGCTAGGTCAACCCGATTTTCGCGCAAGAGTGTCACAACGCCATCCCTGTTAAGGACTTCAAGCGCAATATCGATCTCGGGATGATTTGTGCAAAATTCGCCCAGCATGCGAGGTACGAAATATTTTGCCGTGCTGACCACGGCGAGGCGCAATTGGCCGCGCTCAAGCCCTTTTATACCGTCCACATAGTGCGAAAAGGCTTGCCATTCGCCCAGCATGGCGCGCGCGGTTTTAGCCAGTTCCTCTCCAGCCGCCGTCAAATGGACCTGTTTGCCGATCACCTCATAGAGCGACAGTCCGACGCCTAGTGAAAGCTCTTTCAACTGCATGGACGCGGTGGGTTGCGTGACATGACAGGCGTGCGCCGCCCTGCTCACGCTTCGCTCATCGGCTAAGGCTAAAAATAGTCGAAGTTGGCGGAAGGTCGAATGCATAGATATATATCTATAGTAAATGCCTTTAAAATCAATTTTTTATTATACTCGTGAATTGCTAGCAAGGCCCGCCAGATGGAGGGCTTTTGATGTCAAACCTTGCCGACCCCGCAATTTTGTTTTTTCTTTTTGGCGTTTTCGCCGGTCTTGTGAAATCCAATCTTGAAATCCCGCAGCCCATATCGCGATTTTTATCGCTTTATCTCTTGATGGCGCTGGGCCTGAAGGGCGGCTTTGCACTCGCCCATTCTGGCTTAACCATAAGCGTCGCCAGCGGCCTTTTCGTCGCTCTTGTGCTTGCTTTTCTCGTGCCGACGATTGGCTACGCCCTTTTAAGACGGGTCATATCCGGCTTTGATGCGGCGGCGATTGCTGCAACCTATGGTTCAATCAGTGCGGTGACCTTTATCACTGCCACGCGATATTTGGAGGACAGCGGCATCCCCTATGGCGGGCATATGGCGGCCGCCGCCGCATTGATGGAATCGCCTGCAATTGTCATGGCGATTTTGTTTGCCAATTCTCTAAGAAAGCAGACCGTTGGCAGCGTAGAGCAGCACTCGGTTGGGAGTGTTTTGAAAGAATCGCTGACGGACGGCGCGCAGCTTCTTCTCTTAGGAGCCATGGTCGTTGGCATTATCTCCGGCGACGCAGGTAAAGCCGCTATGCAGCCTTTCTCGGGGGATCTTTTCAAAGGCATGCTGGCGTTTTTCTTGCTCGATATGGGCCTGATGACGGCGCGGAATTTTCCGCCCTTCCGGGCGCTATCACCCTGGCTTGTGGCTTATGCGGTGGGGGGCCCCATTTTTCACGCTATGCTTGCTTTGGGCCTGTCAATCTTATTCGGCCTCTCCGCAGGAGATGCTGGGTTACTGATGGTACTGGCCGCAAGTGCCTCCTATATAGCCGTACCCGCGGTACTCCGGTTTGCTCTGCCCGAGGCCAACCCCTCGCTTTATTTCGGGCTGTCGCTTGGCCTAACATTTCCCATCAACATCCTCGTTGGTATTCCAACCTATATCTGGATCGCGCAAAGATGGCTTTCGTGACGCCCCCGCTTGCCAGCTGTGCACGCAAGGATTTGACGAAACTTCGATGATATGTGACGATATTGGAGTAACGAAAAGACCGCACGAAAACGTTGCGGACCACATAATCATTTGGGAGATGAAACATGACGATCCGTATTGATCGGCGGAAGCTCTTGGCCGCCACTGGCATGATGACCGTTAGTGCCCTTGCTGGCATCCGGCCTGTTTTCGCTGCTGGAAAAGACCTGACCATTGCTACCTCATTGCCGAGCTTGGAATTTCCATTTTTCGTCCACATGCAGAAACAGTTGATTTCTGAAGCTCAGAAAATCGGCGGCATCAAGCTGATCAATATGGACGGCGAGAACAAGGCACCGAAGCAGACCGCCGACGTTGAAGCTGCGATCACGCAGAAGGTTGACGCGATCGTTATTTCACCAACAGACGTGAACGCGATGGCCCCTGCGCTGGAAGCAGCGGTGAAGGCTGGCATTCCGGTTGTAACGATTGATCGTCGCGTGGCCAAGGTTGAAGGCTTGCTCGGCCATGTCGGCGCCGACAATGTGAAGGGCGGCGAGGCTCAGGCCAATGCTATCATCGCGGACTTCCCGAACGGCGCGAAGATTTTCCATCTTCAGGGACAGCCCGGTGCGGGTCCTGCCATTGACCGGAATAAGGGTGTTCATAACGTCCTCGACAAGGTCAAGGACAAGTACCAGATCATCTTCGAGCAAACCGCCAATTTCGCCCGTGACCAAGGCCTCTCGGTGACCGAAGCCGGTCTCGCTGGCAAAGGCACGCCGGATGTTATCGTTTGCGCAAACGACGATATGGCATTGGGTGCGATGGAAGCCTGCAAGGCGCGCGGCCTCAAGGACGTCAAAATCTATGGTTTTGATGCACTTCCCGAAGCGTTGAAGGCGGTTAAGGCTGGCACGATGCGCTCGACGATCGAACAGTTCCCCGGTGAGCAGAGCCGCACGGCGATGCGCATTGCGGTGGCGTTCGCTCGCGACGGCAAGAAGCCTGAATCGGCTGTGACGCTGTTGACCCCAATCGCCATCACCACGGCGAATTTCGACAAGGCAGAACGCGTCGGCGAAATGTAATCGCCGACCGGTTTTAAGCTCTGGTCCGGGAGACATGCGCTCCCGGACCTTTCTCTGTTCGTTTTTTCATTGATCGTCGGAGTTTTGATTGTCCTCTGCAAACCCTGAATTGTTGTTGCAAATTGACCATGTCAGCAAACGGTTTCCGGGTGTTGTGGCGCTTGATGATGTCAGCTTTGATGTCCGGCGCGGCGAAGTGCTCGGCCTTTTGGGCGAAAATGGCGCTGGCAAATCGACGATTTTAAAAATTATCTCAGGCGCTCAGCTGCCCGACCAAGGCACAATCTATTGGGATGGAAAGCCCGTTTCAATCACCAGCCCGCAAACGGCGCAGTCGCTTGGGATTGTTACGATCTATCAGGAATTCAACCTCGTTCCCACGCTCAGCGTGGCCGAAAACATCTTTATCGGTCGTGAGCCGCTGCATTTTGGCCGCTTCGTCGATTGGAAGAAGATGCGGGCCGATGCGCGGGCAATCACTCAGCGCATCGGACTTTCGATTGACCCTGATGCGCCGGTTTCGGAGCTTTCTGTCGCTGAGCAACAAATGGTCGAAATCGCCCGCGCTTTGTCCATTGAAGCTCGGCTGATTATTATGGATGAGCCGACCTCGGCGCTTTCGGGCGCTGAAGTGGATCGGCTTGTCGGCATTGTTCGCACGCTGCGTTCACAGGGCGTCTCGGTTATGTTTGTGACGCATCGTCTTGAAGAGGCGATGACCTTGTGCGACCGGGTAACCATTCTTCGCGATGGTAAGCTTGCTGCTAATTTGAATCGCGATGAATTAGCCATTCCGACTTTCATTGAAAAAATGGTTGGGCGTGCGGCTTCCAATCTTTATAGCCGCCCGACAACGCGGCGGCAGGCGGGCGCGGTGCGGCTATCGATCCGAGGGCTGAAATCCGTCGTCACGGCAGAAAAGCAACGGGGCGTGGTGCTGAAAGGCATCGATCTCGATATCCGCGCGGGTGAAATTTTAGGGATCGCTGGCCTCGTTGGCGCCGGGCGTACCGAACTCGCACGGGCGATTTTTGGCGCGGATATGAAAACCGCCGACCGCTTCCAGATTGATGGCGAAGATGTGACCATCCGCTCACCACGCGATGCGATGCGGTATGGGATCGGTCTCGTGCCCGAAGACCGCAAGCTCCAGGCTTTGTTTCTTCAGCTTGCCATCCGGCGCAATTTCTCCGTTGCTTCGCTTGACCGTTTTATGCGGCTTGGCGTGTTTGTGGACGAGGCCAAGGAAGCAGCCGAATTACAGCGCTTCCGTACCATGATGAATGTGCGAATGACGGGGCCGGACCAGCTGATCTCCAACCTATCCGGCGGCAATCAGCAAAAGATTGTGCTGTCGCGGTGGCTATCGCTCGATCCGAAAATTTTGATTGTCGATGAACCTACCCGTGGCATCGATATCGCGGCTAAGGCCGAGGTGCATGAAATTCTGGATACGCTCGCCAATCGCGGCATCGCGGTTGTCGTTATTTCGTCCGAGCTGCCCGAGGTAATGGCGGTAGCCGACCGGATTGTAACAATGCGTGAAGGCCGTTTAACCGGAGAAGTCGCTCCGGAAGAGGCAACGCAAGAGAAACTAATGTCGCTGATGGCGCTTGATGACGCCACAGTGAAGGGATGAGGGGACTTTGACAGCATGACCGACGCAAGCCGAACCATGGCCGCAGGTGGCGAAGCGATGATGTGGAAGACCATCGGCCGATTTGCGCCCTTGATCTTCCTTCTCGTTTTGATGCTGATCTTCTCGATTTTGGAGCCGAAATTCCTCAACCCCACCAATCTGTTTAACGTCATGCGCCAGATCTCGATTACGGGGCTGATCGCATTGGGGATGACGTTTGTCATTTTAACCGCCGGTATTGATTTGTCCGTGGGGTCCATTCTCGCCGTTTCGGGCATGGTAGCGGCGGCGGTGGCCAAAGGCTCGCTCGGCAACACGTTGTCGCTGGGCGAAGATGAAGCGGTTGGCTATGGCCCGTTTGCTGCGATGGCGGCCTCGATCGCTGTTGGCATGTTCTGCGGGTTTATCCAAGGCTATGGGATTACTTGGCTTAAGGTCCCGCCTTTTGTGGTGACCTTAGGCGGACTCTCGATTTTTCGTGGATTGACGCTTTGGTTCTCGAATGGCGGCCCGATCTCGGGCTTTGAAAGCGATTATCGGTGGTGGGGCCAGGGCATGGTTGGCCCGGTTCCGGTTCCTGTGATCATCTTTCTGGTTGCCGCCATCGTTTGCCATGTCGTTTTACGGCATACGCGCTATGGGCGACATGTCTATGCGGTGGGGGGTAACCCGGAGGCCGCGCGGCTTTCGGGGTTAGCGGTCGACCGGATCATTATGTCGGTCTATTTGATCGTGGGCTTTTTTGCCGGGCTTGCCGGTTTTGTGCTCTCGGCGCGGTTGAATTCGTCCGAAGCAGTGGCCGGCATTGGTTATGAGCTGACGGTTATCGCCTCGGTGGTGATCGGCGGCACCAGCCTCTTTGGTGGTGCGGGCTCAATTGCCGGAACGGTGGTGGGGGCAACGCTGATTGGCGTGCTCGTTAACGGGCTCGTTCTCAACAATGTCTCGTCCTATATTCAGAGTGTGGTGATCGGGTTGATCATCATTACCGCCGTGGCATTTGATCGCTTTGTAAAGACCCGCAAACGGGCGTGATTGAACTGCACGATGTATGAGGCATACGTGGTAATGCATATCAGGCATACCGTGTGGCGATGCTTGATTGACGATCAAGCATCGAGAGACTAGCTTTCTCGATAATAATAAAAATTTTCATGACAGCGTTTAAGGGGACGGAATGGCGGTCGCACACCTTGCCGAGGCGGGTTCCCATCCTATTGGTCATATTCCTGCGCTCTCCCTGCGCGGGATGACCAAGGCGTTTGGTGGCACTTTGGCGGTTAATAATGTCAGCTTTGACCTCCCCCACGGCGAAATTCTGGCATTGCTTGGGCAGAATGGTGCAGGAAAATCGACCATCATCAAAATGCTGGCGGGTGTCTATAAGCCTGATGCTGGCGAGATGATGATGGATGGTCTGCCGCATGATCCGCGGGCCAAAGGCCATGCCATTGCGTTTATTCACCAAGATCTCGGCCTCATCGAGTGGATGACGGTTGCTGAAAATATTGCGATGGCTCAGGGCTATCCGCGCCGCAACGGTTTTGTGGACTGGAAAGCGGTTGATGAGTTGGCGCGGCGTTCGCTCGCCATGATCGCCTATGACATTGACCCGCGTTTGCGGATCAGCGATTTGACCCGCACCGAGAAATCGCTGGTCGCCATCGCGCGCGCGCTTGGGATCAATGCGAGCGTGCTCGTTTTGGATGAGCCAACCGCCAGTCTGCCGCAAGATGATGTGAAAGTGTTATTCGATGTTTTGCGCGGGCTAAAAGCGCGCGGTGTCAGCATGATGTATGTCTCGCATCGGCTTGACGAGATTTTTGCTATTTCAGACCGACTTGTCGTGCTCCGAGACGGCAAACTCGTCGATGAGCGCATGACATCAGATGCCGACCCTGAAGGATTGATTGCAGCGATTATCGGACGACGGCCGGAAAGCGTGTTTGTGCGCCCGCCTTCACCGACCGCGACCCCGCTTTTGCGGTGTGAGGGTCTCAAAATTGCCGATGTTGGCCCGGTGAGCTTTACACTGCATGCCGGTGAAGTGCTCTCGCTTGTGGGCCTTCGTGGTGCGGGGCAGGAGCAGGTTGGTAGGGCTTTGATCGGCGATAACGCTGCACATCAAGGCCATGCTTCGATCCACGGCCAAAAATTGGCGCATGCCTCGCCCAATGAAGCGGTAAAATCCGGCATCGGGTTTGTGGCCGCTGATCGTGTGGCGGAATCGGTGGCTTCTGGGCTCACCGTGCGCGAAAACATGTTCATCAATCCGGGTGCTGCTGGGCGGGGCCTTTTCTCGGTACGGCGTCCCACCGATGAGGCTAGCGAGAGCAAGGCGCTGGGGGCGGATGTTGGCCTTTCGCCCAATAATCCGGAAGCGGCGATTGAAACCCTTTCCGGCGGTAATCAGCAAAAAGTGATCATGTCGCGCTGGATGCGTATTGGTCCGGATGTTCTGGTGCTTGAAGATCCAACCGCAGGCGTGGATGTTGGTGCCAAGGCTGAAATCTATCGTTTGCTTGGCTCGGCATTGGCAAAGGGTAAGGGCGTTTTGTTGGTCTCGACCGATTTTGAGGAAGTAGCAGCCATTTGCCATAGAGCGCTGGTTTTCCAAGGCGGACGGATTGTTGCCGAGATTACGGGTGCCGATCTTTCTGTTGAATCCATTACCCGCGCAACATCGCTTTCGTCCTCGGAATTGACTGAGGCTCCTCTCTCAAACAAGGTACATTAACCGATGAGCTCTTCCATTAAATCAACAGCCCTTGAGCCGACAAAGGCCGAGTTGGAACAGCTTTCAACGGCGCAAAAACTTTGGCGGCTCGCCCCGGTTTTTGGCCTACCAATTTTCACGGTAATTTTGATCGTTTTATTCTCGGTCGTATTGCCCGACACCTTTCCGACCATGCTGAATTTGCGGTCGATTTTGAACGATAAATCGATCATTGCCATTTTATCGCTCGCTGCCATGATCCCGATGATGGCTGGACGGATCGATCTCACCGTCGGCTACGGCATTGTGCTCTGGCATGTCCTTGCCATTGCCTTGCAGACCAAGATGGGGCTCAGCTGGCCGATGGCGTGTCTGATCGTGATCTTGCTCGGGTGCGTTTTGGGTCTGATCAACGGGTTTCTGGTCGAATTGGCTCAAATTGACAGCTTTATCGCGACCTTGGGGACGGGAACGATCCTATACGCCTTGGCGCAATGGTATACCGAGGGGCGGCAGGTGATTGGTGTTTTGCCTAAGGGCTTCACCGAGCTTTATTCATCGATGCCGTTGGGTATACCGATTTCTACTTTTTACGTTGCGGCTTTGGCGATTGCGCTCTGGGCGGTTGCGGAATATTTGCCGATTGGCCGTTACCTTTATGCCATTGGGGCCAACCAGCGTGCAGCGCTGCTTAACGGCATTCCGACCCGCCGCTACGTAATTGGTAGCTTTGTGGCGTCTGGAATTTTGGGCGCGATTGCAGGGATTCTGCTGGCCGCACGGCTTCGCATCGGACAGGCCAGCGTCGGTCTTGAATTTTTGCTGCCTGCCTTGGTTGGTGCGTTTTTAGGTTCGACCACCATCAAGCCGGGCCGCGTCAATGTCTGGGGCACCATTATGGGCGTGGCCATCCTTGCCATCGGGATCTCGGGCATCCAGCAAATGGGGGGTGATTTCTATGTTGAGCCCCTGTTTAACGGCATCACGCTGCTCATCGCGATTGGACTAGCAGGATACGCGCAACGCCGCCGCGGCAGCGTCACGCATACCCGCGCCCAACAACCGAATTCGCCGCCCCCAACAGCTGCTTAACGGCTAGTGGGAACGGCACATCCTCTTCACGCCTCAACAGCGCGAAGTACAACGACAAACGGAGGAAATAACAATGAAACTTAAGCACTCTCTGGCGGTTCTCGCCGCAACTGTCGCGCTTCCGCTTTTGGCGGTTTCGGCTCATGCCGACGCGATTTCAGACGCTCAGAAGATCGTTGACGCAACCAGCACGCCGAATGCTCCTTGGGCAGGCCCAACCTCGGGTCCAAAGGCAGCCGGTGGCAAGACGATTATTTATGTCTCCACCAACCAGAACAATGGCGGCGCACTTGGCGCTGGTAATGGCGTGAAGGAAGCCGCTGCAAAGATCGGCTGGACCTTCAAGCTCATCGACGGCAAGGGCTCCGTATCGGGTCAGGCCTCGGCCATGTCGCAAGCGATTGCGGCCAAGCCAGATGTCATCGTGCTCGGCGGTGTTGATGCCAAGGAGCAGGCAACGGCGGTTGAAGAAGCCGGTAAGCAAGGCATCGTGATCATCGGTTGGCATTCCTATGGCCATACCGGCAAGCATGAATCTCTGCCGATCTTTAACAACATCACCACCGATCCTTTGGAAGTGGCTAAGTCGGCCGCAGCTTTCCCTTGCGCCTCAGCCAAGGGCAATGTGGGCGCGGTTGTGTTCACCGACTCGAACTATGAAATCGCTGTGAAGAAGTCGAACGCAATGGCCGACTTCATCAAGGCTTGTGGAAGCGCCAAGGTGCTCGAAATCGTCGATACCCCACTCGCAGAAGCTTCAACCCGTATGCCTCAGCTGACGACCGCTCTGCTCCAGAAATACGGCAAGGCTTGGACGCATGCGCTTTCGATCAACGATTTGACCTTCGACTTCATGGCACCTGCATTGGCTGCAGCTGGCATTAAGGGTGATGGCAATCCAATCTCGATCTCGGCCGGTGACGGCTCGGAAGTAGCCTTCCAGCGTATTCGCTCCGGCGAATATCAGGCAGGCACGGTGGCTGAGCCTCTCAACCTTCAGGGCTGGCAGATCGTTGACGAAGCCAACCGCGCGCTCAACAAGCAGCCAGAAAGCGGCTTTGTTGCTCCTGCCCATCTCTTCCTCCCTTCCAACATCAAGTCGGACGGCGGACCAAAGAACACCTATGATCCAGACAATGGCTATCGCGATGCGTATGCCAAAATCTGGGGCAAATAAGAGTTAATATCGATAGCACATCCTTCTTCTAACCGGGAGAAGGTGCCTGCGAAGTAGGCGGATGAGGGACTGATGGTAGGAGGTTAAACTCGAACCATCAGAACCTCACCCGTCACCTTTGGCGACACCCTCTCCTTCAAGGAGAGGGAAGTTTGGTCCCTTTAAAACCATCTGTTGAAACGGAACTCCCTCAATGTCATCCCAAAACCTACCAAAACCCGATGCCGCTAAAAATATGACCTTGATTGGACATTCCGATCAGGGTGGCCGCCCCGATGGCGTGCAGTTAATGGTCAATAAGGGCCACGCCTTCATTGGACATATGTTCTCAAAAGGCTTCTCGGTGGTTGATTGCACCAATCCGCGCGACCCGAAGCCTGTGACCTATGTCGCAGCTCCGCCGAACACCTGGAACATCCATCTCCAGACCCATGGCGATTTGCTGCTTGTGATCCATGCGAAAGACATGTTTGCGGCGGCTGAATTCCAAGACGAGAAGGCCTATTACAAAGGCGCGTTGGGCGAAAAAGTTGGCACCGCGACAGCCTCGACCGCTCCGGCGCGGGATTGGTCGGCAGGTTTGGCGGTTTACGATATTAAGAACCCAAAGGAGCCGAAAAAGATTGGCTTCATGCCGGTTGAAGGCGGTGGCGTGCACCGGATCTGGTATACAGGCGGTCGTTGGGCCTATGTCTCGGTGCTGCTTGATGGCTTCACCGATTATATTTTCATGACGGTTGATTTGGCCGATCCGACGAATCCAAAGCCTGCGGGCAAATTATGGCTCGACGGCATGAATACGGCGGCGGGCGAAAAGAGTTCCTGGCCAGCCACGAAGCGCTTCGGATTGCACCATGCAACCGTCAGCGGCGACATGGCGTTTGGCGCTTGGCGCGATGCGGGTCTTGTCATGATCGACGTCAAGGACCGCGCCAACCCATCGCTGTTCCTGCACAAGACTTGGTCGCCTCCGTTCAATGGTGGCACGCATAACTGTGTTCATTTACCCGACCGCAATTTGTTGATCGTGGTCGATGAGGCGGTGCTCGATGATTATGAAGACGGCTTCAAGCCGATCTGGTTGTTCGATTTGCGCGAACCAACCAATCCAGTATCGATCTCTACGTTCCCAACACCTCAAGAGGCCGATTATCGATACAAAGGTGGCCATTATGGGCCGCATAATATCCACGAGAACCGTCCAGATGGGTTCGTTTCTTCAACTACGATTTTCGCGACGCTGCAAAACGCAGGTATCCGCGTTTATGACATCAAAAACGAATATCGCCCCGAGGAAACCGCCTATTTCGTACCGCCAAAGCCCCCCAAGCTGATTGATGGCCGGCCTAACCGTCCGCTCGTCATCCAGTCTTGCGACGTCTATGTCGACACAGAAGGCTTGATCTATTCGAACGATTACAATGGCGGTCTTTATATTCTTGAATATAAGGGTTGATTGAACTTCGGGTATCTAAGCCCTTGTTATTAGGCGTCCTGGCAACGGGACGCCTCAGCTTTTATATGAAGATTGGAATAGAGCAGTGCCGATTCAACTCTATGCGCTCGCACTTGGTGCCTTTGCTATTGGAACGACCGAATTCGTTGTGATGGGCCTCTTGCCGCAAATGGCGACCGACCTTGCCATTTCCATCCCCGTTGCAGGACTACTCGTCTCGGGTTACGCACTTGGCGTGCTTGTCGGCGCGCCGATCATGACGTTGGGCACGACAAAGGTTGATCGAAAGACGCTGCTGGTCAGCCTGATGAGCCTGTTTTTCATCGGCAATTTGATGGCCGGTCTTGCGCCGAATTATGGCGTCTTGCTCGCGGGCCGGATCGTTTCCTCCTTGATGCATGGGGCGTTTTTTGGTGTGGGCGCGGTCGTAGGTGCCTCGCTTGTGCCAAAGGAAAAGCAGGCGCGGGCTTTGGCACTGATGTTTTCAGGTCTAGCGCTCTCCAATATTGTCGGGGTGCCGCTCGGCACCGCCATCGGGCAGTGGGCGGGCTGGCGCGTGACATTTATTCTCGTTAGCCTTTTGGGCTTAGCGGCCGGGGGGCTTCTGTTTGGGGTATTAAAGCGGCAAGCGGCTGATGCTTCAGGCAGCGTTGCCAATGAGCTTTCGGCGTTGATGCGCCCGCGCGTGTGGTTGGCGCTTGGAACCACGACCTTCGGCTTTGGTGGTGTATTTGTGGTGTGGACCTATATCGCGCCAATTCTCGGCACGGCCACGGGTCTGTCGCCAGAATGGATTACCGGTGTGCTCTTTATTTTTGGGATTGGCCTGACGCTTGGCAACCATTTCATGGGACGCTGGGCGGATAAATCGCTGTCGCTTGCGCTGATCGGCGTTCTCGTGGCGCTGATCGGGTTATTGGCGCTGTTTTCTGTAACCATGGCGTTTTTTGTTCCTGCGACGGTCACGATCTTCCTGATGGGAATGGCGGCTTTTGGCACCATTCCCCCTTTACAGATTGGCATCATGCAAGCAGCAAAGGGTGCACCGAATTTGTCATCCGCGCTTAACATTGGTGCGTTTAACTTAGGCAATGCAGGTGGTGCTTGGATTGGTGGATTGCTGATTGGCGCAGGTTTTCCCCTACCCGCGTTGGCTCTTGCAGGGGCTGGCGTGAGTTCGATCGGGCTCATCTTCGCGCTTATTGGTCGCTCAAGCCAGTTTCGGTGAGGCTTGAGGTGTAATAGGCTTGGGTGATTCCAAGGGATTAGGATTGCAGCCGATGCCCCATAAAAAAGTTCTCTTCATCACGGTTGATCAATGGCGAGGCGATGCATTGGGTTGCCTAGGTCACCCAGCCGCTCTGACGCCACATCTCGATCAATTGGCCGCCGATGGGGTGTTGTTCCGCAATCACTACACGCCGTCTGCCCCGTGTGGCCCGGCGCGCACGACGCTTTTGACGGGGCTTTATCCCTTCATCCATCGTTCGGTTCGCAACGGTACGCCGCTTGATCGCCGCCATACCAATCTGGCGCTTGAGGCAAGGCGGGCGGGGCGTGATCCGGTCTTGTTTGGCTATACCGACAGTTCAGCCGATCCGCGCGAGATGGCGCCTGATGATCCGCGGCTTCGCAGTTTTGAAGGCGTATTGCCCGGCTTTCGCCTTGAGGCAACGCTGAATGAGGGTGCACTATCGGGCTGGATGACGGAGTTGGCGCGCAAGGGCTATGACATGCCCGACACACTGTTTGAGATTTATTCGCCGCCCGATCCTTCCATTGACCGCAAACGCTTTTGGCGGGGACCTGCGAAATACAAGGCCGAGGACAGCGATACCGCTTACATCGCCGACAAGGTGATCGACTATTTGAGGTTGCGTCGCAAAGAAGATTGGTTGATCCATGCTGTTTTTTTGCGTCCGCATCCGCCTTTGATCGCGCCAGCGCCGTATGATCAGCTGATTGATATCAATGTTCCACGCAAGCCGATCCGCAAGGCTAACCGCAGCCAGGAGGCCGATGGCCACCCTTATCTGGGGGTGTGGTTCGATGAGATGTCGCTATCGGGCTATTTCGATGCGCCGCTTGATATCCACGCTTTGCCGGAGGGCGACCGCGAGGCGATGCGGGCCGTGTATTACGGGCTGATCGCCGAGGTCGACACCCAGATCGGCAAGATCATCGATTATCTCAAAAAGACCGGCGAATATGACGAAACGCTGATCATCTTTACGTCCGATCACGGCGAAATGTTGGGGGATCATTGGTGTTGGGGCAAAGGCGGCTTTTTTGACGGCTCCAACCATATTCCACTGATTATCCGCGATCCCGACACGCCGAAAACGGCGCGTGGGCGGCAGGTATCGGCTTTCACGGAATCGATTGATCTAATGCCCACAATCTTGGACTGGATGGGATCTTCGATACCATCGGAGAACAATGGTCATTCGCTGAAGGAATGGCTTGCGGGCGGTATGCCGGAACGTTGGCGGAAATCTGTGTTTTGGGAGTTTGATTTCCGTAATCCGGTGTCGGAACGCTATGAGAAGGCGCTGGGGCTTTCGCCTGACGAATGCACGCTCAATGTCATCCGCGACCGCGACTTCAAATATGTGCATTTCACCGCGCTGCCGCCTTTGCTGTTTGATCTCCAAAAAGACCCCGGCGAGCTCGTTAATCTGGCTGGGGATCCAGCCTATGCGCGTATTGTAGCCGAATATGCCCAGCGCCTGCTGTCGCACCGCTTGCTCCATGCGGAGCGCACGCTCACCAATGCGATGCTGTCGCCAAAGGGTGTGATCTATAAGACCGAGCCTCGCGGGCAACCCGATGCGCTCTATGGTTCCTTGCCGGAATAAGGAGGTTTAGGCGATGCGGTATGAAATGATGCTGCCTCATCAGGTTCGGACCGCGATTGCCGAGAGCTGGCCTGTGGTGCTGCCACTGGGCGTGCTTGAATATCATGGCGAGCATCTGGCGCTCGGGATGGATACGCTGGCCGTTACCCGGATTATTGATCTTTATGAAAAAGAACAATCGATTGTGATTTTGCCGCCCTTTTATTATGGGGCGGCCAGTTACGCCGTGGAAAAGCCTGAAGGGAAGGGCTCGGTGCATGTCGACGCCGAAAAAATCCTGCCCTTCGCCAAGCAAATGTTTCGCGGGCTGTTGCGAATTGGGTTTCGTAATATTCACGGCTTTATTCACCATCAAACCGAGAATTTTGCAGCCGGTATGCCGACTGATCTGGCCTTTAAATTTGCCGGGCGGCAGGCGATTTTTGAATTTTTGGAACGTGAACGCGGCGAAGGCTGGTGGGGTAATGCCGCAATGGCGGATTACTATGCCGAGCATGCGAATGGCAGCGATCCGTTCAACTGGATCAAGATCCACCCGCTTATGACGGCCGATATCGTCGCACAGTATCCGTTTGACCATGCGGGCATCGGCGAAACCTCTCTGATGATGGCGCTGTGCCCGGAAGGGGTCGATATGGAACGGCTCGACCCCAATGAATGGTATTCTGCCAGCGCCAAAGAAGCCTCAAAGGCGCTTGGGGAAAAAGGCCGTGATTTGATTTTGGATCATGTGCGAAGCGTGTTGAAGCGCTGAAAAGCGCTCTCTAACGCACAGCGTCGGGTACCCGTGTGCCATCGGCGCCAAACATATGGATCGTGCCCGGGTCGGCGGATAGCTTGACCGTGTCCCCCACCGAAGGCGTATGGCGACCCCGCCACTCGGCGATGAGCGGCGTACCATTGACGGTGGCGCAATAGAGATAGGATATCTCGCCAAGCCTTTCCACAAGATCGACACGAGCGGAGAAGGCTTGATAGGGCGTTTCGCCAAATAGAACATGTTCCGGCCTGATACCGATGGTGACTGAGGCAGCCGATGCTAGCGTTGCGCCTTTAACGGGCAGCGCATAGCCAAAACCGGTAGTGGCGGTTAGCGTCTCAGCGGCTTGCGTGAGGTGGGCCGAAAAAAGGTTCATGCCGGGGGACCCAATAAAGCCTGCGACAAACAGGTTGGCAGGTGTGAAATAGAGATCCAGCGGCGCACCGACCTGTTCAATCCGGCCCTTGTTCATCACCACAATGCGGTCAGCCAGCGTCATCGCTTCGGTCTGGTCATGGGTGACATAAATCATCGTCGCCCGCAGCATCGCGTGAAGACGTGCGATTTCGACCCGGGTTGAGACGCGCAAGGCGGCGTCGAGATTGCTGAGGGGTTCGTCGAACAGAAACACATCGGGTTCGCGCACAATCGCCCGCCCAATGGCCACGCGCTGGCGTTGACCGCCTGAAAGGTCGCGGGGTTTGCGTTCTAATAATTCACCCAGCTGCAGCATACGTGTGGCCTCTGCCACGCGCCGGTCAATCTCATCCTTTTTCATGCCGGAGAACTTCAGGCCGAAGGTCATGTTGTCCCGGACATTTCTATGCGGATAGAGCGCGTAGGATTGGAAAACCATTGCGATTTTACGCTCGGCTGGGGCGAGATCGTTCACCACACGGTCACCAATCTGCAGGGTGCCCGAGGTCATCGGATCAAGTCCTGCGATGAGCCGTAACAAAGTTGATTTTCCGCAGCCTGAGGGGCCGACCAGAACCACGAATTCACCATCCTCAATGCTGAGCGATACGGCCTTCAGAATTTCGGCGGTGCCGAAGGATTTCGAGACTTGATCGAGATTAAGGCGCGCCATGGCGGATCCTACTTGACCGCTCCGGCGGTTAATCCGCCGATAAGCTGACGTGAGAAGATGAGATAGATGGCTATCACCGGCAGGATCGCGACGGACAGTGCGGCCAGCACGCTGTTCCAGTCTGTGACGTATTGGCCGATAAATTGCTGGATGCCGAGCGTGATGGTTTGCGTCTCCTTGCCGGGCGCGAGCAGAAGCGGGAACCAGAGATCGTTCCAGATCGGGACAACGGTAAAGACTGCGACCGTTGCAATGGCAGGGCGAAGCAGAGGCGCTATGACTTGGAAGAAAATAGCGATTTCCGGAACGCCGTCGCAGCGCGCGGCATCGCGTAAATCTTTCGGAATTTGGCTGATGAATTCGGACAGAATAAAGATCGCCATCGGCAACCCCTGTGCCGTGTAAACGAGGATCAGGGCCAGTCTCGTATTGATGAGGTCGAGTGACACCATCGTATGGAGGATGGAGATGGACCCCAACCGGATCGGCACCATGATGCCGATGGAGAGAAAAAGCGCTAGCAGCGTTGAGCCCTTAAAGCGGTACTCGGCCAAGGCCCAAGCCGCCATCGCGCCGAAGAGCAAGACGGAGGCCATGCTGATGAGCGTTACGCTGACGGAATTGAAGAAAAACATCCCGACATTGGAATTCCCCAACACCTTGGAATAGCCAATCAGCGAGAAAGTTTCGCTGCTCGGCAAAGCCAAGGGTGCACCGAATATCGCTTTGCGGGCTTTGAAGGAATTCATCACGACAAGCAGAATTGGCATGAGAGCGATCAGCGAATAGGCGATCAGTATGACGTGGACGGCGGCAGGACCAAATCGGCGGCTCATGGCACCCTCCCTCAAAAGCTGTGCCGCTCAAGGCGGCGCTGGACGAGGAAGAGATAGACGCAGACACCCATCAGGATGATGAGAAACATGGCGGTAGCAACAGTCGCACCCATGGTGGGGCTGCCAAGTTGCAATTGATTGCCGAAAAAGGTGCGGTAGAAAAACGTGCCCAGAAGATCGGTAGAGAAATTGGGCCCCGCCAGTGCGCCCTTAATAGCATAGACGAGATCGAATGCGTTGAAATTGCCGACAAAGGTTAAGATCGACACGAGCCCAATCGTCGGCATGATCAATGGCAACTTCACGTGAAAGAAAATGCGTAAATGGCTCAGACCGTCAATGCGGGCGGCATCGACCAATTCCTCAGGAATATTGAGCAACGCGGCATAGATCAACATCAAAGGAATACCGACAAATTGCCAGACTGAGATCAGGCCGATGGTGATCAGTGCCGAACCCTCAAGCCCGAGCCAGGGTTGAAACAGGCTGCCAAGCCCGAAAAACTTCAGAAAGCCTTCGGAAACGCCCCAGAGGGGGGAGAGAATAAGATTCCAAGCGAAGCCGATAATCACCACCGAGAGCATGGTGGGCATGAAAATCAGCGTGCGATAGGTTGCGCGAAATTTCAGCGCAGGCAGACTAAGCAAACCCGCAATCGCAATGCCGATAGGGTTTTGCACCAGCATGTGGATGATAAAGAACAAGACATTGTTGCCCAGCGCGTTCCAAAACGGTCCGCGCCAATCCTTGTCCGTCAGCAGCAGAATAAAATTATCGATGCCCGCGAAATGATAGGCACCTGCCTGATCGGTCGTAAAGCTTGCCAACGCCATGGTCGCGATCAGCGGATAGACCGAAAACGCCGCGTAAATGACAACTGCGGGACCCAGAAAAAACACAAGCAGTGCCAACCGACCAAAGCCGCTTTTGGATGATAGAGCGGATTGCGTTAGCTCGGGCATGCTTTTCCTGAGTCTTTAATAAAAGAAGGGGAGAGCCGAAGCCCTCCCCTCTGGATCATTGAGCGACCGCTTATTTCTGCGGTGCATACCATTTAGCAAGACCAGCCTGGAGCTGCTTGGTAGCGTCTTCGGGTGACATCTTGCCATTGATGACCTGAGCCGACACGTTCCAAAGCTCGTTTTCGAGGTTCGGCGTGCCGCGCGACAGAATCTGGTAAGAGTTGCGGATCGTCGACTTGCACTGGCCGCGCCAGGACAGGAAGCTGGCTGCGACATCATCCTTTACGGTGATTTTCGCATTCGACAGCGGGAAGAAGCCCGGCAGGCTATTGGCGAAAATTTCGGCAAATTCAGAGGTCGACATCCAGTCGAGGAAGACACGAGCGTCGGCTGCATTCTTCGATGCTGCATTCAGGCCAATGCCGATATCGGTGTGGTCCGAAATATAGCAATCCGACTGGCCAGCGGGTGGAGGAGCTTTAAACGCGCCCATTTCGAAGCCACCTTGCGTGCGGAAGGTCGAAATATCCCATGAGCCAGCGGCATAGATTGCTGCTTTGCCGAGCGAGAACAAGTTCTGGCTGTCGGGATAGGTTTGTGCCTGATAGCCGGTGCCGAGATAGGGGCCCCATTTGGCAAGCTCTTTGAAGGTTGCAACATACGGCGCGTCCGTCAGCTTCTGCGTGCCCTTGATCAGCGCGTTGCGGCCGTCCTCGCCTTTCCAGTAATTAGGCCCGATGTTCTGGAAGCCCATGGTAGCGGATTCCCATTGGTCGGCGGTACCAAGGACCAACGGTACATAGGTGCCGTCTTTCTTGATCTTTTCAAGCAGCGCGTAGAATTCTTCCATGGTCTTTGGCTCGGTGCCGCCAACCTTTTTCAACGCGTCCTTGTTGTAGATGAAGCCATGAATAACGGAGGCCATCGGCAGGCAGAAGGTGGTCTTGCCGTCGTCCGTCGTCCAAGCCGATTTCGCAACATCCGAGAAATTTGCCATGCCCTTCAGATCGTTCAAGCCTGCGAGATTGCCCTTGTTGAAGAGCTCAAGCGAGGCATCAAACGGACGGCAAGTGATGAGATCTCCAGCAGTGCCGCCAGCCAGACGCGCGTTCAGCGCGGCGTTGTATTCTTTTGGAGCGGTTGGCGCGAACTCGACCTTGATATCCGGATGGGCCTTGTTAAAGGCCGGAATGATTTTTGAATTCCAGATATCGGCATCATCATTACGCCAGCTTTCTATCTTCAGGTTACCAGCCTGCGCGATGACGGCGGTCGCTACCAGAGCGGTTGCCGCCAATGCTGCCTTGTAAAACATAGATTTCATTTTTGTCTTCTCCCATGTCCCGGCCATTGATCGGGCCCTCGTTTTGACAACACGCTATTTAGTCACAGTTTAGCTTATGATTTCAAGCGCTGAAGCGCGTTTTTTAACTGACCCTTCTCAAGGGCAATCAAGGAACGAGCCGCATCAACCGACGCCGCGCCGGATGCGAGCAAGATGGCGGCTTTGACGTCCTGCTCACATGCCGCAAGGGACGGTTTTGCATCTATGGGATTAACGCCCGCAACACGGGCAACAATGGCCTCAGCTCGCAGCTTTAATTTGGCATTATCGGCTCGGACATTGACCATTAGCCCTTGATAGACATGGCCAAGCCGCGTGTTTGCTAGCGTTGATAACAGTCCTAGGACGCATTTCTGTGCCGTGCCTGCGGCCATTCGGGTTGAGCCTTCGACGGCTTCTGGCCCACTGAGGGCTGCAATGGCAATATCGGCCATCTCTAAGAGCGGCGACGGCGCTTTATTGGCGATACCAATGATTACGGCTCCGCTGGCTTTTGCCGCTTTGGCGGCTGCCACCGTGTAGGGCGTTGACCCGCTTGCTGATAGTGCGATGACGATATCGCCCGCCAGCGGACCCAAGGCTTCGATTTCACGTTTTGCTGTCTCGGTGTCATCCTCAACGCCGCCAATGAGATTGTGAACGGCATCAATGCCGCCCGCCGTCAAAAAGACGATTCTTTGCGGATCAATCCCGAAGGTGCCGGGTAACTCCGCTCCGTCTTGGATGGCTATGAGGCCGGAAGAGCCCGCGCCGACATAGATCAGCCGATGGCCATTAGACAGTGCCCTTGCGAGTGCTTGGGCGGCTTTTGCAATCGATCCGAGGGCGTCGCCCACTGCGGATACGGCGCGCAACTGGATGTCGAGCATCAGGCGCAGGGCCGCTTGGTCGTCGATCTGGTCAATTGTTTTGGGTTCGTTCATGCTGCATTTCCGCGATATGACGCTTGGGTAAGCGGTGACGGTAAGGTATATTTTTACATCTTCCATGGGATTGCGACGAATGTCATCTGATCCGACCCAAATGGCTCGTGAAATTGCCGAGGTTAAGGCCGTATTGCTAAAACAACGTGTCATGAGCTGGCCGATGCTGGACGCTTTGGGCGAGGAGATTCGCACCCTCGACCCCTCTTTGCTTGTGACGATTGCGAGAGGGAGTTCAGATCATGCTGCGCTATATGTTGCCCATCTAGCTCAGCGTCTAGGCGGATTGCCGGTTGCCTCACTGCCGCCGTCCTTGGCCTCGATTTATCATCAACCGCTTAGGCTTCAAGGCGCTTTAGCGCTCGTCATATCGCAATCGGGCGTAAGTCCTGATCTGGTGTCGATGATCGAGGCCGCAAAGCGATCGGGAGCTCTAACGGTTGGTCTGCTGAATGAACCAAACTCGCCGATGGGCGAAAAGGCTGATCGCGTTGTGCCGCTATGTGCGAGCCCTGAACGCGCGGTCGCGGCTACGAAATCCGTCATTGCTGGTATGGTTGCAGGTGCACGATTGATTGCGGTTTGGCAGCGGGATCGGGTGCTGCTTGAGGCGCTAGAAGATATCGCTTCGCTCACCACGCCGATGGTGCCGCCCGATGAAGTGATCGATCAGATGGCGGGATTTTCGTCCTGTTTCGTGTTGGGCCGCGGCGCGACGCTGCCGATTGCGTTCGAGGCGGCGTTGAAGCTGAAGGAGACATGCGCCATCCATGCCGAGGCGTTTTCCTCCGCCGAAGTTCTGCATGGACCGGCGGCATTGATCACGTCCGGTTTCCCCGTGATCGCGTTTGTGCCGCAGGACGAGGCGCGAAAAAGCATGCTTGAAACGATAGACCGGCTCCGCGCGATGGGCGCAACTATTTTGGCCTTTGACCTTGATCGTACGATCGCGGGGCCGCTCGCCATGCCGTTACCGCAGCATCCGATGCTCGCGCCGTTACCCATGCTTCACGCTTTTTATACAATAGCCGAAGCAACCGCGCGGCGGCGCGGCCGTGATCCGGATCACCCGCCGCACCTGCAAAAAGTAACAGCGACCGTTTAGAAATGCGTGCGGCTTACTTTCCCAAACCGCCCATCAGCATGTATTTGATTTCGACATATTCATCGATGCCATGCAGCGAGCCCTCGCGGCCAATGCCGGATTCTTTCACGCCGCCAAAGGGCGCCTCAGCCGTTGACATGATGCCTTCATTGATCCCGACCATGCCATATTCAAGCGCTTCACCCACGCGCCAGACGCGACCAATATCGCGGGTGTAGAAATAGCAGGCGAGGCCGAATTCGGTATCGTTTGCCATGGCAATCGCTTCTTCTTCGGTCTTGAAGCGGAAGATGGGAGCGACTGGCCCGAAAGTCTCTTCGCGCGCCACCAACATGTCGGTCGTCACATCGCGGATGATGGTCGGCTCATAGAAGCTGCCGCCTAGCGCATGGCGCTTGCCACCAGTTAAAACTTTGCCGCCTTTGGCGACCGCATCGGCTACGTGTTCTTCGACCTTCTTAATTGCTTTCGCATTGATCAAAGGACCAGTTGTGACGCCCTCGCCAAAACCGTCGCCGACTTTCAGTTTGCTAACGGCCTCGGCCAATTTGGTCGCAAAGGCATCATAGATGCCGTCTTGCACCAACATGCGGTTGGCGCAGACGCAGGTTTGGCCGGCATTGCGGTATTTCGATAGCATCGCGCCTTGGACAGCGGCATCGAGATCGGCGTCGTCAAACACGATGAAGGGTGCATTGCCGCCCAGTTCCAAGCCGATCTTCTTCACCGTTGAAGCGCATTGCGCCATTAAGAGTTTGCCGACAGCGGTTGAACCCGTAAACGAAACCGCGCGGACGATCGGGTTTGACGTCATCTCTGCGCCGATTTCCTTAGCCCCGCCGGTAACCACCGAGAACACGCCCTTTGGAATGCCAGCGCGCTCAGCCAGTTCGGCAAGCGCGAAAGCGGAGAAGGGGGTTTCCTCCGAAGGTTTCACGACAAAGGTGCAACCGGCGGCGAGCGCGGGTGCGGCTTTGCGGGTAATCATCGCATTCGGAAAATTCCACGGCGTGATGGCGGCGACCACGCCGACAGGCTGGCGGATGACGACAATGCGGCCATTGGGCCAGGGGGATGGAACGGTCTCGCCATAAATCCGGCGGGCTTCTTCGGCGAAAAACTCGACGAAGCTCGCGCCATAGGTGACTTCGCCCTTGGCTTCCGCAAAGGGCTTGCCCTGCTCGGCCGTCATGATGCGGGCGAGATCGTCCTGGTGTTGGACGATGAGATCAAACCAGCGGCGCAGGATTTGACCGCGCTGCTTGGCGGGCACGGCTGCCCATGATTTCTGCGCTACTTCAGCGCCCTTGATGGCGTCAGCTGTTTCTTTTTGACCGAGCGATGGAATTGAACCCAGCACGACGCCAGTCGCCGGATTGGTCACCTCAATGCGCTTGTCTGATCCAACCCATTGCCCATTGATGTAGCACTCCTGCCGGAAAAGACTTTTTTCGGTGAGCAAATTCGACAACAACGAGGCGTTTGACATGGTAGACTCCGGGAAAATTGATGGACGCGTGATAATGAGATTCAACGGTTGGCGAGCTTACTACACCTTTGCACAGGCTTGTGCCAAGGCTTTGCATCCTTATAATCGCCGAGCGAAACCTTGCGCTTCGGCGGCTTCTAACACATGAGCCATGTCACTGAAGGACCGGTCGCGCGCGATGTCGTCCGGCACCGAATAGCCCAAGCTAAAATGCCCGCCACCTGTAAAATGCCAAGCCTGCATGCCTGCAGCTTTAGCCGCCATCAGGCCGTAGGCACTGTCCTCGATCACCAAGCAGCGCTCTGGCTTTATCCCGATTTGGCGCGCCGCGTGGAGAAAGAGATCGGGTGCGGGTTTGCCGTTTTGAACCATCGAAGCGGTAAATATGTTGGAGCCGAAATAGCGATCGAGACCCGTAAGAGAGAGTGAACGGGCGGCCCGGACCGGATCGCTGCTGGTAGCAACGCAAATCTTTGTTGCAAGCCGTTGCAAGACTGATTCGATGCCCTTAATTGGCTGAAGCGCTGTTTCAAACCGTTTGAGAAGCGCCGTGCGAAAAGTATCTTTAAAACCGGCATGCGGCACCTTGCCCGATACTTCACGAATTGTTGCAACCGCCTGTTCGAAGCTACGGCCAATCATGCGCTCAAAAAAGAGAGATTGGGGAATATGAATATCTTCTCGCTGCAATTCCTCGATAAAGGCTGCGGCAGAAAGCGGTTCGCTGTCGATCAGCACGCCGTCACAATCAAAAATGACAAGATCAATGTCGGGCATGAATGCTCTTTAAAATTCGAGGGCTAGGTTCGCTTGCAGGCGTCATATCTTTGATAAAATCTAGCCTTATCCACCTATCGTTTATGCGCTCCCGCTTTTGTGATCATACTGCCTCAGCTACAAGGATATGCGCAAGCGTTTGGCGTTTTGGTTTTGTGGGTCGCCTATCGAAGTGGACTTCGCAGCGATCGGTTGTAGCAACATTTTACGTTCAACAAAGCAATTCAGAATTTACAAAGGAGTTTAACACATGAAAAAGATATCAACCCTCGTTGTATTGGGTGCATTGTCCGGCTTAGTGGCAGGTGCGGCCGTTGCAAAAGAGCCGAAAAAGGCGGCTGATTTTATGATCACCGTATCCAATAGCGGCGCATCGGCTTTGACCGCTTTTACCTTGACGGAGACCGTGCCAGCGCCTGTCGCTCCTGCCCCAGCCAAGAGTGGTGATTGGTGGATGGCTCCTGTTGATATGGTTTCGGGATGGGTCGCACCGGGACCTGCCGCACCTACGGTTCGGACGACTAATGTACTGAAGGCACCGATTGCACCGAAAAAATCCGCGAGCGTCAACCTTGGCAAATCCTGCAAGGTAACGATTTCGGCTAGCTTCGAAGACGGCTCGTCAGTTGATCCGGTTGCGATGGATCTTTGCAAGGACAAGAAGCTGAATATTGGCGGCTGACCCTTTGGGTATAGGATTGATCTAAAAAGGGCACCTTTGGGTGCCCTTTTTCATGAGTTGCCCCTTTAGGCGATGTTTTTACGCCGTAAGCCCCTTCGGCTCGGGCAGCCCTTTGGTGCGGCAATAGGCGGTAAGTGTATTGGCCAATAGGCAGGCAATGGTCATCGGGCCAACGCCGCCGGGCACGGGCGTCATCGCACCTGCGACTTCGGCGGCGCTTTCGAAATGCACATCGCCGACGAGTTTGGTTTTGCCATCGCGTTCGATCCGGTTAATGCCGACATCAATCACTGTCGCACCGGGCTTAACCCATTCGCCGAGCACCATTTCAGGGCGACCGACTGCGGCGACGAGAATATCTGCGCTCCGGCAAACCGCTGCGAGATCTTTTGTCCGACTATGCGCGATAGTCACCGTGCAGCTATCGCCCAGCAGCAATTGCGCCATGGGCTTGCCGACAATATTGGAACGACCCACCACAACCGCGTTCATCCCCGCTAGTGATCCATGGTGATCGCGAAGCATCATCAAGCAGCCCAAAGGCGTGCATGGAACCATGCTTTTCTGGCCTGTTCCGAGTAATCCGACATTCGAAATATGAAAGCCGTCGACATCTTTTGCGGGGTCAATGGTGTTGATCACGAGATCGGAATTGAGATGCGCGGGCAAAGGCAGTTGCACGAGAATGCCATGCACTTTGGGATCGGCATTGAGCTTTTGGATTAGAGCGACAAGCTCTTCCTGCGGCGTGGCAGCATCGAGTTTGTACTCGAAAGATTCCATACCAACTTCTAATGTCTGCGTGCCCTTGTTGCGGACATAGACTTGGCTTGCCGGGTCTTCGCCAACGAGGACCACGGCCAAACCCGGAGCTTCACCGCGCTCGGCTTTTATTTTGGTAACATAGTCTGCCACCTGAGCCCGCACTTTTGCCGCAAAGGCTTTACCGTCGATGAGTGTGGCCGTCATGGTGATCCCCGATCCGTGTTATGAAATAATACCCCTATTCCCTAGTCGAGATCATCGGGCGGGCGTTTCAGCTAATCGACGTCCAGTGACGGTTAAGCGACGCTTTGATGGCGGTGTCGACTACTTTCTGAATTTCCCACGCTTCACGGAAATCTGGCCCGGATACCTCGCCTCCCTCAATGCTCGCCAGAAATTCAGCGACTTCGATGGCTTTTAGGTCATTAAACCCAATTTGATGACCGGGAGCAACGCAGAATAAACCATAGGGCCAATGCGCGGGACCGGCCTCAATAGTGGTGAAACCTTGGTGGCGGGGGTCGCCATCGACTTTGTAGTAGCGCAGCTCGTTGAACCGCTCTTGGCTAAACACAAGTGCGCCTTTGGTCCCTGAAATCTCAAAGCCAAGCTGCATTTTGCGGCCAGTGGCGCACCAATTGGCTTCAATCGAGCCTCGGCAACCGCGTGCGAAGCGGAGCGTCAGTCGGGCAATGTCATCCACCTCCACGGCACGCCGCTCGGTTGAGCCAGGCGCTATAGGACGGGTTGGCACAACCGTTTCAAGATCGGCAAAGAGTTCGGTAATGGGCCCGAGCATAAACCGCGCCATGCCGATAATGTGGCTGCCTAAATCGGCAATCACTCCGCCGCCGCCTTTGGGGTCGAGCCGCCAACTCCACGCACCCTCAGGGTCGGTCATATAATCTTCAGCGTGAATGCCGCGAAAGCCGATAATGTCGCCTAATTCGCCGGACGCGATCATCTCGCGCGCCAGTTTCAAAACGGGGTTCTTGATGTAGTTGAAACCGACTTGCGTTTTAACGCCTGCTTTCTCGGCAGCCTCCAACATGTCTTTGGCATCTGACGCATTGGGCGCAATCGGCTTTTCGCAGTGCACATGTTTGCCAGCGGCAATCGCGGCAAGCGCCATTTCCTTATGCAGCGTGTTGGGCGTGGTGATGGAGACGATGTGAACAGCGGGGTCATTCACAAGTGCACGCCAATCGGTTGTTACGCGACGAAAGCCGAGTTGTTTGTGGGCCGCCAAGCCAGCAGCCTCGTTATTATCGGCAACCATTTCCAAAACGGGTGAGTTGTTCAAGGGGAAAATCCCACCCGCAGCCCGATAGGCAATAGCATGGGATTTGCCCATAAAGCCCGTGCCAATAATGCCAATGCCGATCTCGCCCATGTCGCTGTCTCCCGAAGCTGATTTTTTTATCTAATCGCATAATCGTGACCGACGACAAGGAAAATGGATAGAGGGGTAAGCTTATAATCATCGCCTCGCTTACCTCCCATTAATCAGCCGCGCGTAAGTTTGTCCCATGGCTTTAAGCTCCTCCCCCTCCGCCAATCCCTTCCTCGCATGGCAGCGCCATTTGTCGGGCGAGCGGCGTTTATCGCCTAAGACGCTGGAAGCCTATGGGCGGGATGTAAGGCAGTTTATGGCTTGGCTCGGCGTTTCGCCTGAAAGCGATGAAGGGTATGATAAGCTTGCCCATCTTAAACCCGTCGACATTCGCGGGTTTATGGCGTCGCGTCGCGAAGATGATGTGGGGAGCCGCTCGCTGATGCGGTCCTTGGCGGGCATTCGCTCGTTTTTGCGCTTTCTTGAAAAAGAAGGGCTGGCGGATGCTTCTGCGCTTTCCGTGATTAGGGGGCCAAAACTCGGGCGGCTCTTGCCGAAGCCTGTGGCACCTTCGATGGCGAAGCGGTTGGTTGATCCCGGCGAGCGGGAGGGCGAGGCGCGTGCGCCTTGGATCCTGGCACGCGATTCGGCGGTGATGACGCTGCTTTACGGCTGCGGGTTACGAATTTCGGAAGCGCTGGGCTTAAAAGCCGAGGATGTGCCGAATGCCGCTCGCGATACGCTTCGCGTGCTCGGCAAAGGTGGGAAAACGCGCATTGTGCCGGTGATTGAACCCGCCATCCGGGCGATTGAGGCCTATCAGGCGCAATGCCCTTATGATCTGGAGCCGAAGGGAGCGCTGTTTCGGGGCGCGCGCGGCGGGACGCTTTCGCCACGGATCATTCAGCTCGCGATGGAGCGGTTACGCGGCGGGCTGGGCTTGCCTGATTCGGCCACGCCGCACGCGCTTAGGCATTCCTTTGCGACGCATCTTTTATCGCGTGGCGGGGATTTACGCGCGATCCAGGAATTATTGGGCCATGCCTCGCTTTCCACGACACAAATCTATACGGAAGTGGATGGCGCGATGCTGCTAAAGGCGTTTAATGCGGCCCATCCCCGCGCCTGAAAGAGTTCTCATGATCACCGACCGGGCCGGGTTTATCCGCAGCCATACCGTGCTGCTGCCCGTGCCGCATGCGCCGGAAATCAAGCTTTATGTCGCCGATGAAATCACCGAGCTTTGGCACAAGACCGAGGATGATTTGGAAAAAATCGGCCTGCCGCCGCCGTTTTGGGCGTTTGCTTGGGCGGGTGGGCAGGGGTTGGCGCGCTATCTTCTGGATAACCCCGAAACGGTGCGCGGCAAGCGCGTGCTGGATTTTGCCTCCGGCTCGGGCCTTGTCGCCATTGCCGCGATGATGGCGGGTGCGAAAAGCGTTGAGGCGGTGGATATCGACGCCTTCGCGGCCGAGGCGATGAGGCTGAATGCTCAGGAAAATAAGGTCGCTCTATCGATCCGCTGCGAGGACATTATCGGGCAGACGGGCGAGTGGGACACCGTGTTGGCGGGCGATATCTGTTATGATCGGGACATGACGGAGCGGGTGCTGGGTTGGCTGAAGCATCTTCAGGGAATGGGCATGGACGTTTTGATTGGCGATCCGGGTCGGGCGTTTCTGCCAAAGGCCGATCTTGTGGCCTTGGCCGAGTATAGCGTGCCGACGACGCGGGCGATTGAAGATGCCACGATGAAACACACCAAGGTTTTTCGATTGTTGCCGACAAAGGGGGACTGATTTCCTCCAAAAGCCGTGGTAGAAAGCAGTATGGTTGCTTTGGATACGATCTCGCATGTGCCGCACCTCCATGCCTCAGGGCATGGCGGCTCGTGCGCGCATGAAGCGGCTCACGCTGCGCGGGCGCCTGAGGCTTTGGCCGAGGCCGAGCGGCAATGTGGCGAGCGTGGATTGCGCCTCACCCCCATTCGCAAACAGGTGCTCGAACAGCTCTATGCGACGCATCGCCCGATGAGCGCCTATGATGTGATTGACGGGTTGGCGGTTAGCGGGATCAAGCGTCTCGCGCCGGTGACGGTCTATCGCGCATTGGATTTTTTGATGACGGAGGGCTTTGTGCATAAGCTTGAAAGCCGCAATGCCTTTATTGCCTGCCCGTTTCGCCATGCGCGCGGGGATCTCGTTGTGTTTATGATCTGCGAGGCGTGCGGCGGGGTGGATGAGGTAACATCTGACCCTTTGACGCGGGCGCTTTCGGCAATTGCCGAGGATCACCACTTTACACCGCGTGCCCGTGTGATTGAATTGCAAGGGGCATGTGCCCATTGCCGTGATGATAAGATGCCCGTGTCATGAACGATCTATCCTGTCTGCCTGCCCCCATTGAAGCCACCCCGCAAAAGCGCCATCGCACCATTCCGGTTAAAGTCGGCGGTGTGACGGTGGGCGGTGGGGCGCCCATTGTCGTGCAATCCATGACCAATACTGATACGGCGGATATTGACGGCACCGTTTCCCAAGTGGCTGCCCTCGTCCGCCAAGGCTCAGAGCTGGTGCGGATTACGGTGGACCGAGATGAAGCCGCCGCCGCCGTGCCTTATATCCGCGAAAAGCTCTTAAAGCGCGGCGTCAATGTGCCTTTGGTGGGGGATTTTCACTATATTGGCCACAAACTCTTGGCGGATCACCCGGCTTGCGCCGAGGCGCTTGATAAATACCGGATTAATCCGGGCAATGTCGGGTTTAAAGACAAGCGTGACCGGCAATTCTCAGCCATCGTTGAAATGGCGATCAAACACGATAAAGCCGTGCGGATTGGCGCGAATTGGGGTTCGCTCGATCAGGAATTGCTCACCCATCTGATGGATATGAACGCCAAAACCGCCAACCCGATTGATGCCCGCTCGGTAACGCGCGAGGCGCTGGTGCAATCTGCTCTGTTATCGGCGGCGCGGGCGGAGGAGATTGGCCTGGCGAAAAGCAACATCATCTTGTCGGCAAAGGTCTCGGGCGTGCAGGATTTGATATCGGTCTACCGGATGCTGGCGGCGCGCTCCGATTATGCGATCCATTTAGGCTTGACCGAAGCGGGCATGGGGTCGAAAGGCATTGTTGCCTCTTCCGCCGCTTTGGGCATTTTGCTGCAAGAGGGCATTGGCGACACGATCCGCGTCTCGCTCACGCCGGAACCCAATGGTGACCGGACGTTGGAAGTGAAAGTGGCGCAGGAAATTCTGCAAACCATGGGCTTTCGCACCTTCGTGCCGCTGGTTGCCGCCTGCCCTGGTTGCGGGCGCACAACCTCGACCGTATTCCAAGAATTGGCGCGCGATATTCAGGACTGGATTTCAACCTCCATGCCCGAATGGAAATCACGCTATGTCGGCGTTGAAAATCTAAACGTCGCCGTGATGGGCTGCATTGTGAACGGGCCGGGGGAATCGAAACACGCGGATATCGGGATATCGCTGCCCGGAACGGGGGAAACGCCGACGGCACCTGTGTTTATCGACGGGCAAAAGGCCGCCACCTTGCGCGGGCCGACGATTGCGGCGGAGTTTAAGACGATGGTGGGGGAGTATATTGAGAAGCGGTTTGGGTGAGTTGGATAAGCCAAAACGACATCTTCCCCCTGAGGGGGAAGATGTCTGCGGAGCAGACGGATGACGGTCTGATGGCCGTTGTTAGACGCTGAAAGATTGAGCGTTTTACTGCAACCTCCAGAACCTCATCCCCCTGCTTCGCAGGGACCTTCTCCTAAAAAGGAGAAGGAAGTCTTGTGCTTTTGATACCGTAGTTGACCTTCCGCTTTAGTAGAGCAATTGCTTGGGTAGATGGAGACTCCATAACCCTCTCCTCATCCTGAGCAACAACGCGGAACGCGTTGTTTGTCGAAGGACGGTTGCCGTGCTTCGACACGCTCCTTCGGCGCGGCTCAGCATGAGGTTGGGTGTGGACCGCGAGCCTCCGGCTCGCATCCCTTGCGGGCGGGGACGCCCGCGGTCCGGAAAGGAATCCAGAGCCGTCAGACGTCACCCATGTCTTGGGCGGAATCCGGCGTTTACCGGACGTGGAAAAGGCGTGCTGGGCGGATTTTCACCATGGCGTGTGATTGGAACCGTAGAAGGGATCAATCGGTGCCACAGGCGGAGCCGAGCGCACATAGCCGGGCTCGTAGCTTCCACCTCCGCACTGCCTTGCTCCCGGATTTTGATCACAAAAGCCGCCGCCACTGGAGCCGGATGATCCGCCGCCATCCATCATTTCAAGAATGATACCCGTTGCAATGGCGGCGCCCGGTGAATTTCCCAAGGCACGGCAAGTGCCGGGGAAGTCAAAAAACGTAACGCAACTGAGTTTGGTACCTTTGTAATGCAAATCGACCCAACCGCGTTCGCCTTGATTGTATGAGAAATCGGCGTGAATAACGGCGGGGTGGCCATTTGCATCGGATTTGGTGATTTTCACATTTTTGACGCTGTGCTGGTCATAACGGTGCATGACCCACGATTTTGAATCCGCAATCAGCACATTGTCGACCATGCGGATCACATCCTGATCCGATGTCGGCAAGGGTGCGGAATTGGCGGAATAGCCCGTCTCGACAAGATGCGCGTTCCATTCGTCGATGCGCCAATTGACCAGGTTCGTATATTTCGCAATATCCATAATGAGGGTGAAATATTCGACCCTAGTGCCGCGTTCTTTTGCGATCTTGTCCCGTAACGCGTTGATGGGCGCGTCATATTTTGTCGTAAAATTTTTCGACTTGAACTTCAGGTCATTCTTTGCAATTTCACCTTCATATTGATCAAAATTATTGAGCATAACGTCTTTCGCACTGATCAAGCCCTTTTTGTATTCATCATCTGTCATCAGGCGGGCTTTGTTGTCGGCATAAAAATCATCAACCAAATCCTGGTAATAGCCGGTATCCGCGACCATCTTCTGGATATCGGTCCGGAACTCGGGATAATCGGCTTGCAGTTTTTCCACTTCCTTGAGATAGGCCGGGTCAGTTAGATCGAAAACTTCGGTTCCGGCTTTGACAAGGTCATAAAAGAAACGACGCTTTTTCTTCAATAGTTCGTCCGTATCGTCGGGTGAAAATCCGGTGCCGATCTGGGCGACTGTACTTGCCGAGATTGGGCTTTCCGGGGTTTGGCTCGCTGTCGTTTGTCCGTTCGCTTCTGGCTTTACGGGGTTGGCGGCTTGGGTGGTCCCGCTTTTCGCTTGCGCTGCCTGTCGGCTCCAGTCATTCGCCTGTTGTCTTTTCAAGCCATTGAGTTCACGCAACTTGTCCGCAAGCTCCATATGCATGGACGAGATATCACTGCGGTTAGAAGCCACCCATGTGCGTATTTCACCAATACGCGCATCATAGGGCGTGAGGAGCCCCGATTCACGAAACTGTGTTTCCATTTGAGTGTCGCGTTCAAGCGCTGCATCGTAATTGCCGAGCGCTTCCGCCATCGTACGGTCGATGCGCTGGCGATAGACGGGATGCGTATCGTACAACGCCTTCGCAGCGGCATATTGCGATTGCAGGGTAGCGGCGGCTTGATCTTGGGATGCGGCGGCAGGTGCCGGGGTGACGGCCGGCACACCGGCAATGTCCGATGCGGTCTTCGCGGTTTCCGGCTTTGCGGGTGCGGGCTTTGCAGCTTCCTGCGTTTTAGGCTTTGGCTTTTGTTTGGTTTTATCACTCGTCTTGCAATCAGGCTTTTGCAATTGCTTTTGTGCTTCACCACCCACCAGGCCACCAAACAAAGCGCCACCCAAGGTCGCTGCGGTTTTTCCGTCCCCCTTGCCCATTTGGCTGCCGAGCAGACCGCCGGCAACGCCACCCAAGATATTGCCGATATTGGGGCCACCGGATTCTTGACAAGCCGACTTGCCACCGGAGGTTTTAGGTTGCGCCTGTTCCGCGCGTGACTGAGCCGGCCAACCGGACGCAAGGATTACGACCAAACATGCTGATAGAGCCTGTTTTACAGATGCACGGGATAACAGCGAAAGCGCATGTGTCATGATAAACCACATTGATGAAAGGGTTAAATTATCCTCAAAATTGCTATCGAATGATATCGCTATTGTCTGCCGTTTAAAAGATGCAGCGTGACCAAATTTGGCACATCTCCTCCCTTACAACCGCACCACTTCCCCCGTCCGCACGCTTTCGTCCGCTGCAAACACAATGCGGAGGGAGTTGAGCGCATCCTCGTGGTGCTCGTCGAGCGCGCGTCCGGACAGTATGGCGTCCAGAAACAAACGTTGCTCGGCCTCGCAGAGCTCCTGGTGGCCGGGTTCGGTTGCGGTGGTGATGACCTCGTCCGGCTTTAAAAAGCGTCCCCCGGCATCGAGCCCCGCGTGATGCAGTTTGAGTGCGCCGGTTTTGGTGTGGCCGTCATGGTCTTGCGAGCCGTTGTCGCTCGCGCCCACGATGGAGACGCAGCCCTTTGGTCCGATCATGTCTTTGATGAAAAAAGCGGTCTCGCTCATCATCGGCCCCCAGCCCGCCTCGTAAAAGCCGACCGATCCGTCGGCAAATGTCAGATGGAGATGGCCGTAATTATACATGCCCAACGGAATATCGTCTGTCAGCCTTGCGCCAACAGCGTGGACCGAGACAGGTTTGGAGCGCGTGACCTGGCACATCACATCGACATAATGCACGCCGCAATCGACAATCGGCGAGGTGGAGGCCATCAGCTTTTTATGCACGTCCCAAAACGAGCCGGAAGATTGCTGGTTGAGGTTCATCCGCATAACCAGCGGTTTGCCGAGCATTTGGCCGATTTCGACAAACCGCGTCCAAGACGGGTGAACACGCAAAATATAGCCGATGATCAGCGCCTTGCCTGCGCGTTTGGCGGCTGCGACTACCGCCTCGGCGTCCTCAATTGTGTGGGCGAGCGGCTTTTCGCAAAACACATGCGCGTCTGCAGCAAAGGCTTTGAGGCAGAATTCGGCGTGGGTTTCGGTGTAGGTGTTGATCGAAACCGCGTCGGGTTTCAAGGTTTCAAGTGCCTCGTCGTAGTTTGAGAACAGCGGCACCCTGGGAAACTCCGTGCGGAGATCGTCGCGCGTCTCGGGCCGGTTGGTGCAGAGGCCCGCAAGCTCAAACCCGTCAATATCGCGATAGGCGCGGGCATGGCTTAAGCCCATGGTGCCAAGGCCTACGACAAGAACACGAATAGCGGCCATGGCTTACTCCCCTTTTCCAACCCCTTTTCCAAGAATGGCAAAGGGTGAGCCTCAGAGCAACCCGGTATTACTTTAATCCAGCGCGCGAACGGCACGCGCCCCAAGGGCGATGATAAAGGCCGACAGCACGATGAGCCACAGCGCCGGACCAAGGCCTGAAAATTCGGCAATTATCCCGATGAGGGGTGGACCCGCAAGCAGGCCGGAATAGCCCAGCGTGGTGACAGCTGCGATGCCGCGCCCGGGCGCGTTTGGCTCCAGCCGCCCACCGCCTGCAAACAGCACCGGCGCGATATTGCCGATGCCGATGCCTGCTAAAACGAACATGGCGACCGTTAGGACTGGATTAGACGACAAAAGGCCTGCTGCCGTTCCTGCCATCGTGAATACTGCGCTCCACCTCACAAGGCGGACGGCACCAAACCGCAGCCGCAACCCGTCTCCGGCAAAACGCGAAACGGCCATGCCGGCGGAAAACATCGCAAAGCCTGTTGCGGCAAAGCCCGCATCGACCTCAAACCGGGTTTGAAGAAAAAGCCCGCTCCAATCGACAAATGCACCTTCGCCCATGAGCGTTAAAAAGCAAAGCACGCCGAGCCCAAGGGTGCGCCAAGTTGGCCAGCCGAAATGGGTGGTCGATAAGCCTTTATCGACGTCGGATGGTAAAAGATGGGGACGGGCAAACAGGACAGTACTGATGCAGATCAGGCTGATGATCACGGCTTGGCCCATGAGCCCTAACAGATCCACCAGCACCCCGCCAAGCAGAGCGCCGA
>CANCAR010000003.1 GCA_947374125.1 Hyphomicrobiales bacterium
GCTAGATCTGGCTTATAGAATTCCATCGCCGCGAGGTCGCTCTCAAGCGAAGCGCGGAACTTAATCTCGACGCCCTTGGCCTCTAACCATTCGCGGTCCGCATCCGACCATTTTGTGCGTGGGCAAGCGGTGCCAACATAATGCACCTCAGCGCCGCTTTCGATCAACAGGCGCGCAACGAGCAGTTCTGAGCCTTCATAGCCCGAAACCGTCAGGCGTCCTTTGATCGGCTTACCAGCGAGTGCGCCCTTAATCGCGGGCAAAATCATGTTTTGGGCGTTTGCAACCTTATCGGCAGCAATGCCGCAAGCATCACCAATAGCAGCCAGCCAAGCGGCGGTGCCATCATAGCCAACAGGGGCTGAGCCCACCACTTTGCGGCCCGCATGTTCGAACTCGCGGACTGAGGCGGTGTAGAACGGATGAATGGCAGCAACGGCCGCGCAGTCAAACGCCGAGAATAATTCACGCCATTCGCGCGTGGGAACCACGGGGCCAGCGGCTAAACCCATCGGCTCCAACAGGCGGCCTATAACCACCGGATCAGCGGGGAACATTTCGCCAAGTAGTGTAATCGTCGGCAATGAACTCTTCGCGGTGCGCGGCGCGGCGACTGGGCCCTGACGAATTTCGCCAGCGGCATATTTGAGCATTGCGCCCGCTAAGACATCTTTCGCTTCGGCGTGGGTTGGCACGCCAAACCCTGGAACATCGATGCCGATGATGCGGACACCGTTGATCTCTTTCGGTAGCAATTGAAGCGGTACGCCGGAAGCCGTTGGCACGCAGAGATTGGTGATAACGATCGTATCGTAGAGATCAGGATCAGCAAGCTTATAAACCGCTTCGCGGATATCCTCGAACAGCTTTCCGGTAACAAGCGTTTCCGAATTAAACGGCACATAGCCAACCGTGCGGCGCGCGCCATAAAAATGCGAGGTGAAGGTGAGGCCATAGACGCAGCAGGCTGAGCCCGACAGGATGGTTGCAGTGCGGCGCATGCGAAGCCCGACGCGGAGTGAGCCGAAGGCGGGGCACATGCTTTGGGGCTGATCATGCGGGCCGACGGGATAATCCGCCGCGTATTGCGCTAAAACCTCGGTCTTACCCGCCGACGCAGCCGCCTTCTTCATCTCGTCTTTGCCACCATGGCACGACATGCCGCTGACATCCGCCTGTTCGGTGGATGCATTCGCAGTTATGTCTTTTGGCATGGCGGATTCGATGGTCATGGTACTCTTACACCGTGTCGTAAACGACTTCGAGGGAAACGGATTCGGTGATCACACCGCCGCACATGTCTTCAAGCGTTGCTGGCTGAAGGACCACGCCACGGCCAACCGCATCGCCTTTGAACAGGCCTAAAAGGCCATCTTGGTCGAGTGGGGTTGGATGACGCGGTGGCGCGGAAACGACATTGTCCGAAAGCTCTTCGAACAACGATGCCCATTCGCCACCCGGACGACCTACGATTTCGTAATTAGCGCTCTTGCGACGGATATCCTCGTTCTGCGGAATAGCAGCCAGCACCGGAATGCCCACTTTCTCAGCAAAGGCATGCGCCTCGCCGGTGCCGTCGTCTTTGTTGATCACGATGCCGGCCACGCCGACATTGCCGCCAAGTTTGCGGAAATATTCAACCGCCGAGCACACATTATTGGCGACATAGAGCGATTGCAGATCGTTCGACCCGACAATGATAACCTTTTGGCACATATCGCGGGCAATCGGCAGTCCGAAGCCGCCGCACACCACGTCGCCTAGGAAGTCGAGAAGCACATAATCAAAGCCCCATTCGTGGAAGCCGAGCTTTTCGAGCAGTTCAAAGCCGTGAATAATCCCGCGACCGCCGCAACCGCGACCCACTTCTGGGCCGCCCAGCTCCATGGCGAACACACCATCGCGGATAAAGCAGACATCGCCAATCTTGACCTCGTCACCCGCCAGCTTCTTTTTTGCCGAGGTTTCGATGATCGTGGGGCACGCACGCCCGCCAAAGAGCAGCGAAGTCGTGTCGCTTTTCGGATCGCAGCCAATCAGCAGAACGCGCTTTCCGTTCTGCGCCATCATGTAGGAGAGATTGGCAAGGGTGAAGGATTTACCGATGCCGCCTTTGCCATAAATAGCAATGACTTGAGTCTCTTTTTTGATTTCGCCTGTATGAACAGGATCGGGCTCAATTTCCGCTTCTTGGCGAAGTTTAGCCTGACGAATCAAATCCACGTCAATCGTATTCATGCGAGATGTCTCCAGTCCAAAACCATTTTGAGGCAGGTCGGATCGTTGAAAGCTGTGCGATAGGCGTCAGGCGCGGCTTCCGCCTTCTCTCGGTTGGTGATCAAGCCATCGAGGTTCAGTTTACCCGTCGCCACGAGATCGGTGACTGCTTCGATATCGCTGCGTGACCATTCGGCGGCGATACGGATGCGGGCCTCGCGCATGAAGGCGGGCGGAAAATTAAAGCTCAGCGGCTCTTCGTAAAAGCCAGCCAAGGTGACTTCGCCGCGCTTGGCCAAGCGTCCGATCAATTGATCGAGCAGCGCGGGCGCGCCACTTGCATCACAAATCGCATCGTAATTGCGCCGCTCATCGGTAGCAGGGTCAATCACGTCATAGCCCGTCGCACCAGCACGACGCGTCGGGTTGATTTCCCATACGGTTGGAGCGGGTCCACCGAGCGCTATCGCAATCCTTGCGATCAGCCTGCCAACGATGCCGTGACCGACAATGAGATCTGGAATACGTGCGCCATCACCAGCAATCGCATGATGGGCGGTGGCTGCCAAAGCAAAGAGGACACCCTGCTCGCCCAAGCGATGTTCAAGCGGGACAACACGGGCTGCGGGCACGATGAGACGCGAAGCCGCGCCACCAAACAGGCCCTTCACATCGTGAAAACAATTGGCACCAGGTACAAACACCCGATCGCCTTCATGGAGGCCGGATGAGCGGCAGCCTTTGCTGACCGTGCCGACAGTCTCGTAACCAGGAACGAGGGGATAGCCCATGCCCGGGAAGGGCGGCATACGGCCGGTCCACAGCAGACGCTCTGTTCCGGAACTGATACCTGACCATTCCACATCGACGATAATGTCGTTGGTGCCAGCCTCTGTCAGATCCACAGTTCTCAAAGCCAGTTGCTCCGGCTTTTCGAGAACGACCGCCATGGTCTGCATTCCCATCCCCCTTATGTCCGGCCATACCACGCTTGTGGTTTTGCCAGCATCTCTAAGTGTCATCTTATAGTGACACAATCAGGCGTCAAGAAAAAGTTACGTAATTTTGTTCTAAATCAAATCGTCAAAACGATTATTCCGGTAATCAGAGGGTTTCGGCTGGGGATGACGCTGGCAGACTTAAAGCCCGCCCTTAGTCCCATTTCCGCAATCTCAGCCGCTGTTCGCGTCTTTCCTTGGCCCATTGCGGCGAAATACATCCCAAAATACGCATCGGCCACAGGTGCAATGGATGAAACGCCCGACAACGGCTCAGCCACCACCAGCGTGCCATTCGGTCGCAGGGCTTTGCGGGCCGAGGCCAATATCGTGTGGACGGATTCATCGTCATGATCGTGGAGCACACGGATAAGCGTCGCGACATCGGCCTCACCGGGCAAAAGATCGGTTAGAAACGAGCCCTCTGTCACCGTGACGCGGTTGTCCAGTTGGGCTGACACGATTCGCTGGCGGGCAATTTGGCCGACCGCGGGTAAATCAAATAGCGTGAAGCGTAGGGATTTATGGCGTGCAGCTGCTGCCAGAATAAAACTTCCATTGCTACCGCCAATATCCAATAGGTGTTCGTGGCGGCTGAAATCATAGGCCGCTAGAATTTCCTGAGCCACGGTGGCCTGCGATTGGCCCATGAGTTCGGTGTACGCTGAAACATCCGCAAGTTTGGCCGCCTCACCCTTGTCCTCGTCGGCATAGGCCCAATAGGATTGTAGAGCGGTCGGGGCCTGATCGCCCTTCAGCAGCGCCACCGGATCGAAAAGATCATGGTACAAGAGATGGTGATGCTTGATGAAACCCGCGATCCACGGATTGCCGATCAATGCCGCGCCGTGAATGCCCAGATCATAGGCCCCCGAGCTTGTGAGCTCTAAGATATCGAGCGAAACGGCTGCTTTCAGCAATCTTTCGAGCTGGCGGGGGCGAAATTGAAACGCAGAGGCGAGCGCTTCAGCCGTCTGAGGTCCACGAGAAAGGCGCTCGATGAGGCCAAGTTCGACGCAAGCCACCAGCGTTTGGGAATAGGTAAATCCCGCGATTAAATCGAACAATTGGCGCGAGCGTTGGCGGGCAATTGGCCGCGTGAACGGAAAAGCTATGGCAAAGGCCTGGAAATCGGCGCGCCCAATGAGATGGTTGCGTAATCGCCGCCATCGATCTCCTACCTTACCAAAAAACGCCATCTGGTTTCCGTTAGGCTGCAACCGTTTGGCGGTTTAGCCCCGTGACAAGACTGCGTGACACGGCGGTTATCTGCTTGCCGAGTGGCTCAGAACCGGGGCAAGGCGGAATGGCTGCCAGCGCATCTGCCAGCAAATCTTCAAAGCGTTGCATCGCCCCATCAAAGCCAAACGCCGCGACTGCGTTGGGGCGGTGATGGGTTTCATCCTGTCCAACCGGTTTGCCAAGATCATGCTCGGAACCCGCGACATCACGCAGATCGTCAGCCACTTGAAACGCTTCGCCAATCGCATAGCCGAGCGCTTCCCAAGCCTGTGGCTCGTAGCCGGACGCCGCGGCACCCGCCATGGTGCAGGCCGCAAACAGGGAACCGGTTTTGGCGCGCTGATAGCGCACGAGATCAATTTCTTTTTCGCATTCCCAAGCTTGGCCCGCAGCAATCCCCAAAGGCCCGCCGACGGCTTGTGCGACAATCCGCGTCAAAGGCGCGAGACGATCAGGCGAAAGCGCCAAACGAATGGCGAGTTGCTCGAAGGCTAAAACAATCAACGCGTCCCCAGCTAAAACCGCGATTCGCTCGCCATAGGCTAAATGCACGGAAGGTTTGCCACGGCGAATGCCCGCATTGTCGAAGCACGGCAAATCATCATGAACCAGCGAAGCACAATGCAAAAGCTCAATGGCGGAGGCGGCAACGGTGGCGGCCAGCGGATTCTTATCGCCACACGCCATAGAAACAGCGAGGCTCAAACGCGGGCGAATGCGGGCACCGCCCGGGAAAACGGCGTAACGCAGAGCCTCGGCCAAAATAGGTGGACAGTCGGCACCACCGGCGCGGGATACAGCCAGCTCAAGCTCTTGTTCAATGCGCATTGCAACGTCCATAACCGTTCTCCCCCCCTCAGGAACCAATGTAAAATTTCTTGGTCGCTTGATAGTGTCATAAAATATTGACATAGTTCAAGTGGGTACGCAACAGGGGTTTACAGTGGTTGAGACAAAGCCAATCGTGATCGTGGGTGCGGGCATTGGCGGCCTTTCGGCGGCTTGTCTTTTGGCCGCTCGAGGCGAGAATGTGGTGGTGTTTGAACGCCAGCCAACGCCCGGCGGAAAAATGCGCCATATCCCGATCGCCGGCGGCTTGATTGATGGCGGGCCGACCGTTTTCACCATGCGCTATATTTTCGATGCTTTGTTTGCCGATTCAGGCACGTCACTTGAGGCTGAGTTGAAACTCGAGCCTTTGAATATTCTGGCCCGCCATTCATGGGGGAATGGGGCTGAGCTCGACCTCTTTGCCGATCTTGATCAATCCGCCGACGCGATTGCCCGGTTCTCGAGCCCCGATGAGGCTCGGCGCTTTCGTGCCTTCCAAGCGGAATCGCGTCGCGTATTCAAGGCACTTCAGAAGCCCTTTATCGAATCGCAACGGCCTAGCCCCTTTGGCCTTGCGACCTCGAGCGGGCTCTCCGGCTTTTTCGATTTGCTGCGGATCAATCCTTTTGAAAATTTATGGTCGGCGGTGTCGCGGCATTTCACGGATCCGCGTCTGAAACAGCTCTTTGGACGCTACGCCACCTATTGCGGCTCATCGCCCTTTGAGGCGGTAGCGACCTTGATGTTGATCGCCCATGTCGAGCAAGAGGGCGTTTGGTCGGTTGAAGGCGGCATGCACGCGGTGGCCCGCGCGTTTGAGCGGGTGTTTTTAAGGCTCGGTGGCCAAATCCGCTATGGCGTTGGCGTTACCGAAATACAATCAGAACAGGGCAAGGTTGATGCTGTTATAACGTCGACCGGCGAGCGTATCGAGTGTTCGGATGTCATCGTTAATGCAGACGCCAACGCGGTTGCGTCAGGTCTATTTGGTGCTGCGGTTGCAAAGGCGGTTGGTGCGGTGCCCGTCAAAGCCCGTTCCCTTTCGGCGATTACCTGGGCGGCGAATGTCACGACGTCGGGCTTTCCGCTGGAGCGGCACAATGTTTTCTTCTCAGGCGATTATAAGAAAGAATTCGACGAATTGCGCTTAGGCTTCCCGACCGCCCCCACGGTTTATATCTGCGCGCAAGACCGTGCGGGGCATCAAGGCGGGCCGGAACGTCTGCTCATTCTTGTCAATTCGCCCGCCAATGGTGATGATGCGCCGCAAAACCATCAAGCCGTTGAGGCCGCAATGCTTAAAAAGCTGGCGCAATGCGGCCTAACGCTGGATTGGGACGAGACACGGGTTGTGACAACGCCGCCCTCGGGGTTTTCGGGGCTATTCCCCGCCACGGGCGGCGCACTGTATGGAAGGGCTTCGCACGGATGGATGGCATCGTTTCGGAGAGCGGCGGCGACAACGGTCCTGCCGGGGCTGTATCTGGCGGGAGGCAGCGTGCATCCGGGGCCGGGCGTACCGATGGCGGCCATGTCGGGTCGATTAGCGGCGGAGAGCCTCATGGCGAAGCGTGCTTCGACGCGGCGGTTCCATCCGGGGGCTACCGTTGGTGGTATCTCGACGCGTTAAGCGACGACCGTAAGCATGGCTTGGCCATTATCGGGTTCGTGGGAAGCGTCTTCTCACCCTATTACGCCATGGCGCGACGCTTCGGCGCGACCGATCCTGAAAATTTTTGTTCCATCAATATCGGCCTTTATGGCGATTTAGGCCATCGGTGGACCATGACGGAGCGGCCAAAAAAGCTCCTTCAACGGTCACGCACGCAGTTCACCATCGGCCCAAGCAGTATGTCGTGGGAGGATGGCTGCCTTGTCATCCGGATCAACGAGTTCACCGTGCCACTGCCTTCAAAGGTCAGAGGCGAGGTGCGTCTCTATCCGCACGTCCGCTCAAGCCACGAGGCGCGGCTGGACCCCAAAGGCGAGCATATCTGGCGACCGATTGCGCCGGTAGCCCGCGTTGAGGCTGTGTTTGAAAAGCCCAATCTCCGCTGGTCGGGCACCGGTTATCACGACATGAATTGGGGCTCGGTTCCATTGGAAGAGAGTTTCTCAAGCTGGTTCTGGTCCCGCGCCGCTACGCGGAATGGCGCGCATATCGTTTATGATCGCACCTTGCGCGATGGCAGTTCGGCGGGTTTTGCGCTCGAAATTGATCACTCGGGAATAGCACGCGAAATTCCTTTGCCAAAGCCTGTCGATCTTGGCACGACACTGTGGCGAATGAAGCGCCCGGCGCGAGCGGATCATCCCGTCCGCGTTGAGGCGACGCTGGAAGATTCTCCGTTTTATACCCGCTCGCTGATCCGTACCGAATTAGGGGGTGAGGAGGTTGATGTGTTTCACGAAAGCCTATCACTGGACCGTTTCCGTAACCCGATGATTCAGGCCATGCTGCCATTTAAAATGCCGCGCTGGGGATAGGTGGGGTTAACGGTTTCTCACCTCATCCTGAGCCACGCCGCAAAGCGGCGTTAAGTCGAAGGACCGTTGCCGTGGTTCGACTCGCCGCTAACGCGGCGGCTCACCATGAGGAAATACTTCCGGACCGCGGGCCACCCGGCTCGCCTTCTTTACCTAGCAGGAGCTCCACCATCAATTTACTGATCCGTCTTCTGCAAGCGAACAAACAGGTTCGTTACCCATTCGGCCCGCTCGTCAAACGTCTCCGGCAAACGCTTCGGCTCGGGCGCGGCGGCTACCGCGTCGACGATAAAGGCGGCCTCGGGCAGCACCGGATAGGACCGCGACCCGGCGGTGAACAGGCTCGCTTGAATAGCCTTACCCAAAAGTGCGATTTTTTTGGCCTTCGGCACCACGGCGCGGCGGCTGATGCTGTCATAGCCATTCAGCGCAACCTGATGGCCAATGCCCGAATAGAGCAACCGCGAGGCGTGAATGGCCGGGCGGCAGCGCTTTGGCAGCATTGCTATGCCGGAGATCGCCCGCTCATAGAACCAGTCGGCATCCTTCAACAGGCGTTGCAAAACGAGCGTCAGTTCCGGCGACGGTTTGGGCGAAGCGAGAAACACATCGGGATCGATGCCGACCTCGCGAAGCCATTCCTCCGGCAAATAGAGACGGCCGATGGCGGCATCGGCCCCGACGTCGCGCGCAATGTTAGAAAGCTGCATCGCAACGCCCAAATCGCAGGCGCGAGCAATCGCATCCGGGGAACGTGAACGCATGATAATCGCCATCATTGCACCCACCGCACCAGCGACCCGAACCGAATAGGCGTAAACATCACTAGCATTTTTGCAGCGGCGACCGGATGCATCCCATGCAAAACCATCGATCAAAGCATCCGGCAGACTGCGGGGGATGGAATAGGTCAAAGCCAGATCGGCAAAGGCCCGGTCGGCGGGATAAGGCTCCGGCTTTAACGCGTATATCGCATCCAGCCGAACGCGGAGGCTTTCAACGGCCGCATCAATATCGTCCGACTCATCGACCACATCATCGGCCACTCGGCAAAACGCATAAAGCTGGCGGGCCGCGTCCCTTATCCGCTGCGGCAGGAGCTTTGAACTCGTATAAAAGGTCTTAGAACCCGCTTTGATCATCGCGCGGCATTCAGCCAAATCGGCTGGGCTCACGAGGTAACGGGCAATGTCGGAATCGTAAATCAAACCAAGTCTCTTTCAACCTTGACCATTTTTTTACAAACCTAACACCGGCTTTGCCGGAATGGCAAACTTAAGACGCAGTGTTCTTTCCACTCCAAGCCAGATCGCGCGTAGCCGCAATGCCGAAGGACACCTTATCGCGGTTTGCTTTAGCGATGATACCGCGCGCCGTCCACGGCATCGAGACCAGTGGCCAAGGATCGGAGGGACTGAAGGTAACATCCTTTGTTCGCCAGATATGCACCATCCGCTTCCTAAACTGCGGCCAATCGCCGAAACTGTTCTGGGCTTCCTGCAAACAGGACCAGAACTGCATGAGTTGGCGGTCTTTCCGAAACGTAATGGTGGATTTTTTCCCTAAAATCGCTGGCCCGATGTCGTTTGTTTCAAAAAAATGCAAGCCACTGGTTGTTCGCGGGTTGCATTCGATGGCGTAGGGAATGCCCGTCGCATCCACAATGAAATCAAACGAGATAAAGCCTGTCCAACGCGTCTCGGCCACAAATCGGCGAACCCACTCCTCGATTGCGGGGTTCTCTATCCGCTCAAAACTGCACGCCACCGTTCCGGATAGCATGGTCGCGCGATAGATCGCGGTCGCGATGACTTCGCCGTTGAGCGCCAATGAGCAGGTGCTTTGCTCTTGGCCGATCACGCGGCGTTGTACGACATCATCTGGGTCGGACAGAATCGGCATACCCGCCTCGCACAGACGAACACCGTTCCCGGCACACGAATGACGCGGCTTGATAATATAGGAGCCAGAATCCGCAATGGCTTTTGCCTCGCTTGCCAAGGCTGAAGCCGTCGCAGGAACGGGGAGACCAAAGCCAGCGGCCATTTCGATAAAGCTATATTTATCATGCACCCGATGGATCATTTCCGCCGACATCGCGAAAACTGGAACGGGACGATGTAGCCGTTCGGGAAGCTCGGCCACGAACATCACATCTTCGGAAACTGGGACCACGAGATCAACCGCCTCATCCAGCACGAGCCGCGCCAAAGCGTCGAGATAGGCATCCGGCTCGGTCGCGGGAGGCGGCACGACGAGGCTTTTTGCAACGGTTCCCGATGCGCCCATCAAATGCGATCGGGAAGGATCAGCAACGATCACGCGCCAGCCTGAATGCGCAAAGCTGCGGGCGAGATCAAGGCCCTTCGGCAGTCGCCCCAAAGTGAGAAGAACGGTTGGCATCGTTTAAACCGCCCGAACACGCATGGTGATTTGCTCCGTTGGGCGGGTTGTTAAACGGGCGGCGGGTTTGACGTCGCCAGCCCCTTCGACTGAAAAATCAAACGCCCGGCAGAGGCTTGCAATGATCAGTACCGCCTCGATGCTGGCGAATGCCGCTCCTGCACAAATACGCGGACCTATGCCGAACGGGATATAGGCATTGGTCGGAATATCGTCCTCGCGCTCGGACGAGAAGCGATCCGGATCAAACACATCGGGGTCGCGCCAGTAGCCTTCATGCCGTTGCATCACCCAAGGCGAAACAATCACCAAGGCCCCTTTGCGGATTTTTCGCGTGCCCAGTTTTGTCGCCTGCATGGCGACACGCGGTAAAAACGTAATCGGTGGATAAAGCCTGAGCGTTTCGCGGAACACGTTGCGTGCCAAGACCAGCTTTTTGGTATGCTCGAACGTGATGGGGCCATCACCCGCTATCGCCTCCACCTCGACACGGACACGGGCGGCGATATGCGGTTGTTGCGCCAACAGATAAAACACCCAGGTAAGCGCGCTGGCGCTTGTCTCGTGGCCCGCCAAGAACAAAACACCTAATTGGTCGATCAGTTCTTCGCGCGTGAAGGGTATGCCATTGGCATCTTTGGCGAGCGAAAGGGCTTCGGCGATATCATCAAAGCTTAAGCCCTGCTCGGCCTGCTTTCGATCAAGCAGATCGCCGAGGTGTTTTCGGATGATGCGGCAGGCCTCTAAAACCTCTGGCTTCTGCGGGGCTTTGGTCCAAGCCTTCTCCGTCACGAGGCGGAAAATCTCCACCTGCGCGACGCTTCGCTCAAACAGCGTGAACGCGTCAAACACCTCATGCGCCGCGCCTTCATCCAGCCGGGTTGAAAATACCGTCCGGCAGATGATATCGGCGGTTAGATGCGACATCATCAGATCAAGGCTGAACACACGACCGGAGGCGGCATCTCGGCCGAGCGTTGCAAGGCAATCAGCAACGCCCGCTTCCATCGACGGGAAAGCGCGGTTGATCCGCATCATCGAGAGCGCGGGGTCCACCATATCGCGCTGCCGCCGCCAGGTGGCACCGGAGGAGACAAAAATACTGTCGCCTATCAGCGCTTCAAGCGCATTCACCATCAAATCGGATTTGGGGAAAATCTCTTCCGGATCCAGCAACACCTGCCGCACGAGATCAGGCTGATTGACGATCACGGTCGAGCGGCGCGACCAGCCGAGTGGGCCGATATCCATCCGATACGCAGCGCCCGGCAAGAGGTTCAAGAGATTACCGTCACCGCTCGTGATCGCCCGGATGAGCGAGGACAATGCCGACATCGGGCGCGGGCGGGGAGGCTTGTAGGGGATCGGCGTTGTCACGAGCATATGTCCAAATTCAGAGGGTCTAGAGTTCTTTACACTTGATCATGTCAAGAGTTTCCGGTTTTCTCAACCCTTAGTCGACTATCGGAGTTGCCGAATGATTCACGATGCCTTCCGCGTCTTCATCACGCTGCACATCACAACCGGTGCAATCGGCGCGCTCTGCTTTTGGATTCCGGTAATCGGACGCAAAGGCGGTGAAAAGCATCGCTTCTGGGGCAAGGTTTTTACAAGGGTTTTGCTCGCCACCGGCAGCTTCGCGCTCTGCATGAGTGTTCTCACCCTAATCGATCCCTTTGCGACGCATCCGCATTTGGTGGGGCAATTCGATGCTGATTTCATCCGGGGCATTTTCGGCTGGATGATGCTGCATTTGGCCATCCTGACCCTCAACCTCACTTGGTATGGCTGGCTCTGTGTGCGCCATAAATTTGACCGCGCCGCGATGCGGGAATGGCGCAATGTCACGCTGCAATATTTGCTGATTGCAGCGGCGTTGAATTGTGCGATTCAGGGTCTCTTGATCGATCAATTTCTGATGGTTGCCATTTCCTTTGTTGGTTTTGCCACTGCATTTACCAATCTCTGGTTCCTTTATAAGCCGAAAGCGGGTCCGAAGGATTGGTTGAAAGAACATCTCAAAGCGCTCGTAGGCTCGGGTATTTCCGTTTATACGGCCTTTATGGCCTTCGGCTCGATACGGATTTTGCCTGCGCTTGCGTTAAACCCGATCATGTGGGCGATCCCACTGACGACCGGTGTATCGATAATCATCTGGCATTGGTGGAAATTGGATGGCGGATATCGCCATTATGCGGGATTGGTGACGCGGTTGGTGCGGAAGGCGTGAGCATCCGGCACCAAATCCGCTACCACCTTGGCCGATGAAACCACGCCCGGTAGACCCGCACCCGGATGCGTTCCCGCACCGACAAGATAAAGCCCCTCCACCTCTTCGCTGCGGTTATGCGGGCGGAACCAGGCGCTTTGGAAGAGTTGCGGCTCCAGCGAAAAGGCGGCACCTTTGTAGGAGAGCAGACGGTCCTGAAAATCGATCGGAGTCAGCATATGCGAGGTAACGATACTGTCCGATAGTCCGGGCAATACCGTTTCCTCCAGCCGCTTTTCAATCGCTTTGCGGTAGGGTTCAGCCTGGGCTTTCCAATCCGTTCCGCTGTCGAGATGCGGCACCGGGGCCAGCACATAGAACGTGTCACAGCCTTCAGGCGCGAGCGACGGATCCGTCATGGTCGGGCGGTGCAGATAGAGGCTGAAATCCTTCGCCAGGAGCTTGCGTTTGAAGATGTCTTTTAGCAGCTCCTCATAGCGCGGCCCCAAAATCATCATGTGATGATAGACATCCTCATAGCGTTTATTGGTTCCAAAATACCAAACAAACAGACTCATCGAATAATTGGCTTTGGCGAGTTTACGGTCGGTCCAGCGTTTACGCGGATGGTCTTTTAAAAGCGAGCGATAGGTCGAGGCCGCGTCCGCGTTTGAAACGACAATATCGGCGGGGATCGTTTCGCCAGAAACCAAGCGAATGCCTTTCGCGTGGTTGTTTTCGACGAGGATTTGCTCGACCTGCGCATCATACCGCAGCGACCCACCGAGCCGCTCGATCAGATTGACCATGCCTTTCACGATCGCGCCCGTACCTCCCATCGCGAAATGCACGAGGTGAAGGCGCTCCAAATGCGCAATCAAGCAATAATAGGCCGTCGTTGTAAGCGGATTACCACCGATCAACAGCGGGTGGAAACTAAACGCTACGCGAAGCTTGTGGTTGGTGAAATAATCACTCACCACGCTGAACACCGAACGGTAACCTTTGAGCCGAATAAGATCAGGTGCCGCTTTAACCACCGACATAAAATCATCAAAGGGCTGGTCGGCTAATTCGGTAAACGCAATATCGTAAATCGACTTGCTGGCCTCAACGAAACGGTTGAAACCGTCGAGGTCCTCGGGCGCGATGCGGGTAACTTCTTTTCGCATCCCTTCAAGGTCAGCCACGCAACTGATCACCTCGCCATCGTCAAACCGGATGGTGTAGAACGGATCGATCGGGCGTAGATCAATATCGTCCTGAAGTTTTGCCCCAGCGAACTGCCACAATTCTTCCAAAAGATAGGGCGCGGTAATAATAGTAGGGCCTGCATCAAACGTAAAACCGTCTTGTTTGTAGACATAGGCACGCCCACCCGGCGCATCGAGCTTTTCAAGCACCGTGACCTGCCAGCCTTTGGCCAAAAGGCGAATCGCCGCGGCCAATCCGCCAAAGCCCGAACCGATAACAATGGCCTTAGGGGAGGTGTCGGAAGCCGCAGTCATTTCGAGTCATCCTTTTCAAGCGCCTTATGGAAACGCCATAAACCAAGCGCCACCAGGATCACGACAATCGGAATCGAGGCGGCGGTAGCAACATCGCCATCAAACGCTACTCCGTAAGCCCTTAGTCCCTTTACGGCATAGCCGACGAGACCGACGATATAATAGCTGATGGCCGCAACCGAGAGACCTTCAACCGTTTGCTGTAACCGCAATTGCAGATTGGCGCGACGATCCATCGATTTTAACACGGCTTGGTTTTGCCGTTCACGCGTGACATTGACGCGGGTGCTCAGCAAAAGCGTGGTTCGCCCTATCCGATCCAATAGCGCTTCATGCCGGGCAAAGACCGCGCGGCAGGTGGCCATTGCTGGGGCAAGACGGCGCTCGTTAAACTCGCGAAAGGTTTGCAATCCTTCAATGCGGCCTTCTCGTAGATCATCAACACGCGCCAAAACAATATCGTAATAGGCGTTGCCCGCCGCAAAGCGAAAATTGGCGTCGGAGCGGCGGCCTTCCACCTGCACCTCAAGCTGAGTGATCCGATCAAACAGCTTCGGCTCATCCTGCTCGGTCGCATTGTCCATGCTTCGGATGATGTCGAGCAATTCATGCTCGGATTGCTGCAAAAACGGCATCAATGCCTTGGCAACCGGGAAAGTGAGGAGCGACATCACCCGATAGGTATCGATCTCCATAACGCGCTGTACAAGACGGCCAAGCTGGCGTGGGGTCAGTCCATTATCGTAAAACAGCACCCGCCCAAAGCCATCGTCTCGGATGCGAAAATCCGTCAAGGCCAAGCCTTTGCCGCCCGACGTCATTGAGCCGATCAACGCATTTCCCGAAAACAAGGAATCGGACAAGGTATCCGGCTTAATCGGCTCATCGGTTAGCGGTAAAATGATTGCATGGTTTGCGGCGATCAGGGAGCCGGGAAGGCTCGCGAGCCAGTCCTGCGGAACGGCATTGATCGCGGGATCGGAAAACGGTTCCGCCTCGACGCCCTCAACAAAAAATTTGTACCGGACAAACTCGTTATGCCGTTCCCATTTCACGCGGAACGCCCCAAAATCAGCGCTGTAATGGTTTTGTTCTGAACCGAGCGCTGGCCCACCCATGCGTTTGATCAGATCCGATATCGCCGCCGTATCGGCATCCCGGTCCCCGCTCGTATAGATCGCCAGATAGGTCAGACGCTGCGGAGAGCGAAGTTGCTCGGGCGGGCGGGCATGAACCTCGTCGTTGAGCGCGCGTCTCTGCGGGTGGTCAACGAGGCTCATGAATTTCTCCGTTTAGTCTGGGGCTGCCCTTCGGATACGACCACAAATCGTTCTGGATTAGTAATAATTTCAACCGCTCCGGCTGGATCTTCTTCATGCGAGAGATGGCCTAAGCCTTTCGTGACAATCAGGGCGGAGTGCCTTGAACGACGCGCAACCTCATCCGCTGTTTCGGGCGGTACGGTCCGGTCTTTGGTGGCTTTAACAAGATAGAGCTTGGTTTCGAGCCGGTGCAACAAGGCAGCCATAGCGCTCAAATCCCACGCAGCCATCATGCCAAGCGTTCCACCGACATGGCCTTCGTCGCTGAACAGTCGCTGATACAATCGCGTGCCACGGTCATCAATGCGCGACCCTGTCTCGTTGAGCAAGCGTTCAATCGCCGACCGATCGGCCATTGTCGCAAAGATTTTCTGCAAAAATCCGAGCGATGCAACCGCTTTGGCAAGCGGGGAGAAGAACTGGCCAATAAACCCGGCAATCGGGAAAAAGGCACCGTTGAAACTGATGATCGAAGTGGGATCGACGTATTTTGCGTGAACCATTTCAACCAAAATAGCCGCACCTGCCGAATGGCCAACCACACATTCAGGCTGAATATCGAGCACGCTCAAAAGGTCAGAAATTGATTTTGCCATGCCGGGCAGTGATAACTGCGAAGCACTCGCATGCCGGGTAAAGCCGTGGCCTGGGAGGTCAATCGCGACGACGGTGAACTTTTCCGCCAATAGCGGTATGACATCACGCCAAGTATGGGTTGACGATCCTGTGCCATGGATGAGCAGTACTGATGGCCCCTCACCCATGATCTGAACGTGGAAAGAAACGCCGCCAGCCGAGACAAATTGGCTCGCCTGTCGGTTTGGCCAATCGAACCCGTCCCGCTCCCAATTCAAGCGTGTCGTCATGACGGGGCCCGTTGCGACTTCATCGCCAGACTCACATTTTGCGAAATACGCGCGGCATCGGCATAGGGCAGCGGCAAATGAATACCACCCATCGAGGCCGCTAGCTTTTTGGCAACCCCATCGCGGTTTTCGGATAGATCAATCATCAGCGCCTGCACCCCAGTAAGGCGCAACGCCTTGGCAGCCTCATCCGATTCAGCTGCTGCTCTTGGACGATCCGCCGTACCATCGCGGGTGATGTTGGCGCGGCCATCGGTCAAGAAGACGATGATCGGCGTGCCACCGGAACGGCGCACTTGTTCGGCCATCAGCATCGAGGAATCAATGGCTGCAGCCAAGGGGGTGCCGCCGCCACCGGGCAGATCCGCCAGACTACGCCGAGCGCGTTGCAAGGAGCGGGTGGGCGGCAACAGAATTTCAGACGTTTTGCCGCGAAAGGCGATCAACGCCACGCGATCCCGCCTAACGTAGCAATCGGCCAGAATATATTCGACCGCGCCCTTGGCCTCCGCCATGCGGCGAATGGCGGCCGAACCTGAGGCATCGACGACGAAAATCGCGGTGGTTTCGCGCTTTTGCTTATACCGGTTAACGCGAAAATCGTCTTTGCTCACCAAAATACCGGTTCGCTCCGGTTGGGTTTTTCGCCGAAGCTTTTGCCAAGGGGCCGCCGTGCGCAAGGTTTCAATCAGATTGAGCCTTGCGCCTTGCCTCGGATCACCGCGTTTTGTTCCGGCGGGCCGCCCGCGCATTTTACCGGCCTTTTGCGAGAGCGAGCCTGCCCCGGTTTTTGCCGATTTTTGAATGCGCGACGCATGATCAAGCTGCTCCAAAAGTCCCGGCGGAAGCGCTTGTCGCACCGCTTCTAGAATCACCTCAGCCAATTCTCCCTCAGTCGGGTTCGAGGGTTCTTGCTCTTCCTCGGGTGGCGTTTCCTCGGGCGGTGGCGGCGGAGCCTCTTCGTTCGTCTCTTCCTGCTCGGGTAGAGGCATAAAGCGTGCGCGATGGGCTAAAACCAGATTGGCCGCCATAATCGCATCTTCTTCGCGCACCTCACCAGCCTCATCCAGCGCTGCAATCAGGCGCGCCACACGCGCGGCAAAAATGATAGGCCTGAGCGATAATACGCCCATGCGGAGAGCGGTTCCGCTTAATCCGACCAAAAGCTGATCGGACATCGGCAAATCTGCCGCGCGACGGGCGACATCTGACAAATCGTCGGGATCGATGCCGTCGAAGGGTTGGCACTGATCGAGATTGATCCGGAACGCCAGACGTTCCGTCAGGATGGTCGGCGTCACTTCGTCGTCCTCCATCCCCTCATCACTTGCCAAAAGGCCGAACCCTTGTCCGAGACCAGAGTCCATTGCCGCTGCCAGATAGGATGCCTTGTCGAGCGAAAACCGCTCACTGGACAACAAATGCAAAAGCCCGCCATCAGCATCCGCAAATAACCCACGCTCAGCAATCGGCTTTCCAGAGGCAAGCGTGGCTGCAACATCCAGCCCGCCCAAGAGCCGGTCATTGGCGACATGATGCGGTACTTTGAGAAGGGGACGAGATTTGGGTAAGAAACCTCGAAACATCGCGATCCAACTGTCGCGAACGGGGCCCGCCGGGCCGCGTAACACCACACCGCCAAGCGCCGATGGGTCACTGGCCAATAAGCGGCACACCAGAACCGCATGGATTGTTGCGACGGTTTCCGCCGGACCGTCCATCGTCATGCGCCAAAGACTTCCGAAACCGCACGATCAATGCGCGTGCCGGAACCCGTCTCATCCAGCGGATTGCGCCGTAAGCGATGCCGGAGCGCTGGCCCTGCCATACGCTTCAAGTGATCCTCGGTAACCTCAGACTTGCCTTCATAAGCGGCGAGCGCACGGGTGACCCGCATCAAAGTGAGCTGGCCGCGAATGCCATCAGTTTTTAAATGAATACAAAGCTCTGCCGCCCGGTCCATCACCGCATCGGGCATCGTGACGGCATTAAGCCGCTTGCGTCCGGCGACAAGTTTGCGCTGAAGCGCCACATCTTTGCCGGCCCATTCTTCAACAAAGGCTTGGGGATTAGCCTCATAGGCCAAACGGCGCTTGACGATTTCCACCCAGATTTTGACCTCGCCAGGCGTGCGCACATCTACCGATAAGCCAAACCGATCGAGCAGTTGCGGACGCAATTCGCCCTCTTCCGGGTTGCCACTGCCAACCAGCACGAACCGCGCCGGGTGACGAACGCTCAGGCCCTCGCGCTCCACCACGTTCTCACCCGATGCTGCCACATCAAGCAAAAGATCAACGATGTGGTCTTCCAGTAGATTGACCTCATCGACATACAGATAACCCCGGTTAGCGGACGCCAGAAGGCCAGGTTCAAACGCTTTTTCGCCATGCGCTAACGCGCGCTCAAGGTTTAACGCGCCAATCACGCGGTCCTCGGTTGCTCCCAAAGGGAGATCAACCACGGGGATTTGGAGCGCGCGGGTTTTCGGCTTCGCTTCGCTCCGGCAACCATCGCACATGGTTTGCGGCGAGGCGGGATCACAATGATAGGCGCAGGTCGTTGCTTTGATGTCGGGTAGGAGCGCTGCCAAGGCACGCACTGCGGTGGATTTGCCCGTTCCCCGGTCACCCAAGGCCAAGAGGCCGCCGATCATCGGATCAACAGCGGTAAGCAACAGAGCCAGCTTCAGTTCATCCTGTCCGGCTATGGCAGAAAAAGGAAAACGCAACGACATTATCGGCCTTATGGTACGATCCACACCAAACGCTGGGGCGCTATTTTAAGGCATGGTGGCCGATGCCGTTTTGAGATGCAAGGGGCGAGCGGCACGATTGAGCGGGCGTGACGCCATGACGCGCTCGACATTGCATCTCAAAAATAAACCTCGGCATTTCAAAAAGGAGTTTAGCCTAACCAAATTTAACCTTCCTCTGCCTATTCTGCGGCCATCAGCCTTGCATCCGATTGGTCGAGACGGCGGCGGATTTGGGTCACGAGCAAGGAGGCGTCTGGCGTGCAATTGTGATAGGTTAGATAGCTGCCCGCCTTAATCGGCTTAGTAATCCGCGCGCCCTCGGCTAAGCCCAGCGGAATGGCGTCACCCAATTGCGCTTCAGAATGCGTCAAGGCCCAAGCGCGGTATTCCGTTTCGCCGATCTTGCCGAGTGTTTCGCCGGTTTTGAGATCGCGCTTGGCAAGCGCCACGGCCTCGGCCACTGGCCGATCCAGCGGCACCATATCCGCTTGGCCATAAAGCACCGCGCGGGCGGCAGACAGTGGCGCTTCGAGGCTCGTTAAGTGGTATGGGCGGAACAGGGTGAAATACGGGCCTTTGCCGACTTTCAAATCTGCCATCCGCTCGACAATGCGAGGATGATCCGACTCAACGACGCAGAACACGCCGGGGGCCACGCCTTTACCGGTGGAATAATCCACTTTGCCTTTGCCGGATAAGACACCGCCGTCTTTCTTAGGTATGAGAATCTCGGAGAGCACTTCGCGCGCCGCAGCCGGGCCGTGCATGCCGGGACGATCGGGGACAAGGCCCGTGGCATTCGCAATGGCAACCATTTCCACCATGGTTTTGGAGCCGTCGACGAATTCGACCAACATGCGCGGATTCATATTCCGCTCGCGCGCCTCGACCTCGTAATCGGCGGGCACGGCGTCAAATTTCAACGGATTATTCTTGCCCTTGCCCGCGCAGACAATATCAAGCCCCAGCGATTGCGCGAAGCTGATCAGCTCGATGGCGGCGGCAGGTTCGTCCCCTGCTGCCCCCGTGTAGACCACTCCAGCCGAGCGGGCCTCGGTATGTAGATAGCGGCCAATGGTGATGTCGGCTTCGACATTCATCATCACAATATGTTTGCCGTTACGGATCGCTTCCAGCGCAATCAGCGTGCCGGTATTGGGATTGCCGGTGGCATCAATGAGCACCTCAATCCGACCAGCTGCTGCCAAGGTCGCGATATCGCCCGTGATCGGCAAAACGCCCCGCTCAATGGCCGCATCGATGCTGGCCGAGCTTTTGGCTTCAATGATCCGGTCGCGGGCATACCCATTGCTCGCTGCCACCTCGATAGCGTTGGCGACATTGCGCACAGCAATAGCGCCCAATCGGATGCCGGGCATTCGCTTCAATTGCACAATCAAGTCGGTGCCCATTTGGCCAACGCCGATAATGCCGATGGTGACAGGACGACCGGATGCCGCGCGTGCGGTCAAATCTGAGACGAGAGCCGATACATTAGCGATCATGTGTCATAACTTTCTGACATAATAAGACGTCAAGATAAGTTTACATTTTTCTTGATCCGCACGTTAAGCGCGGCACGGGCTCGACGGCAAGCCCTTATTTTTGATCCTTTTTCGGAACAAAAGTTCACGCTATGGAGCACGGCGATGGCTAAGCCTTTTCACAACCGACAAAAACGCGTGGGGAAGAGGTCTTTTCTTGGTATCTTTAACGGATGAAATTTTTTGTCATTTAGGATAAGAAAGACCAGACGAATCAATATGTTCTGTTCTGAAATTCAAAGGCCTGCCCCAATCATGAGCGAAGAAGACCGCCGCACCGAAGCAGCCGACGCCTATGGCGCCGAATCCATCAAGGTTTTGAAGGGGTTGGACGCCGTACGCAAACGTCCGGGCATGTATATTGGCGATACCGATGACGGCTCGGGCCTGCATCACATGGTGTATGAGGTCGTCGATAACGCGATTGACGAGGCGCTTGCAGGCCATGCCGACCTTGTGACGGTCACGCTGAATGCCGATGGATCCGTAACCGTAACCGATAATGGCCGCGGTATCCCCACCGATATCCACCCCTCAGAGGGCGTTTCCACCGCAGAAGTCATTATGACTCAGCTACATGCAGGTGGAAAATTCGATCAAAACTCCTATAAAGTCTCAGGCGGTCTGCATGGCGTGGGCGTCTCGGTCGTCAACGCGCTTTCGGAATGGCTGGAACTGCGCATCTGGCGCGGCAGCCAGGAATATAAAATGCGTTTCACGCATGGCGTGGCGGATGCGCCTCTGGCGATCGTTGGGCCCGCCGATAGGCGGAATGGCACGGAGGTAACGTTTAAAGCCTCGCCGCAGACCTTCACCATGGTCGACTATGATTATGGTACCCTTGAGCACCGTTTGCGCGAATTGGCTTTTCTGAATTCGGGTGTGCACATCATCTTGACCGATGCGCGACACTCGGAAGTGGTCAAGCTCGACCTTTTTTATGAAGGCGGCTTGCAGGAATTTGCCCGCTATCTCGATCGCGCCAAATCGCCGCTTATCAAAGACCCGATTTACGTAACGACAGAGAAAGACGGCATTACTGTCGAAGTCGCGATGTGGTGGAATGACAGCTACCATGAGAACGTGTTGTGTTTTACCAACAACATACCTCAGCGCGATGGTGGCACGCATTTGGCCGGTTTCCGTGGCGCGTTAACCCGCCAAGTGACGAGCTATGCCGAAAGTTCAGGTATTACGAAAAAGGAAAAGGTGTCGCTGACCGGGGACGATACCCGCGAAGGACTTACCGCTATCCTCTCGGTTAAAGTGCCCGACCCTAAATTCTCCTCACAAACGAAGGACAAATTGGTTTCCTCCGAAGTGCGCCCGGTTGTCGAAAGCGCGCTGGGCGAGGCCCTTGGTATTTGGTTCGAGGAACACCCAAGCGATGCCCGAATTGTTGTGGGAAAAGTAGTGGAGGCTGCCGCCGCTCGCGAAGCCGCTCGCAAGGCGCGCGAACTCACTCGGCGCAAGGGCGCGTTAGATGTCGCCAATCTTCCGGGAAAGCTTGCCGATTGTCAGGAACGCGATCCGGCCAATGCCGAAATCTTCATCGTCGAGGGCGACTCGGCAGGTGGCTCGGCCAAACAGGGCCGTAACCGCGAATATCAGGCCGTCTTGCCATTGCGGGGTAAGATTTTGAATGTCGAACGCGCTCGCTTTGACAAAATGCTGGGTAGCCAAGAAATCGGTACGCTGATTACAGCGCTTGGCACCGGCATCGGTAAAGACGAGTTCAATTGCGACAAGCTGCGCTACCACAAGATTATCATCATGACCGATGCTGACGTCGACGGCTCGCATATTCGTACGCTGTTGCTCACTTTCTTCTTTCGCCAAATGCCGGAATTAATCGAGCGCGGGCATCTCTATATTGCCCAGCCTCCGCTTTATAAGGTGGCGCGCGGCAAGTCGCAGCAATATCTTAAAGACGAGCGCGCGCTTGAGGATTACCTTGTCGATAACGGCATTGAGGGCGCGGTGTTGCGGCTGGCTTCGGGCGAGGAGCGCACGGGGCTGGATCTGAAACGCTTGATCGATGAAGCGCGTTTGGTCCGTACCGTTTTGGGTGGCCTCCATTCCCGCTATAACCGCGATATCGTCGAGCAAGGTGCGATTGAAGGCCTGTTACGTCCCGTTACAGACCTCGCGCTTGCCGAAGGCTTGGCGCAAAAGCTTGCTTCACGGCTCGATACCATGGCCGATGTCGCCGAGCGCGGCTGGTCTGGCCATGTACGCGATGGCGGCTATGTGATGGAGCGCACGTTACGCGGCGTGAAACAGGTCGCCAACATTGATGCAGCGTTACTCGCCTCGGCGGATGCCCGCAAACTTGATGAACATTCGGGTTCGCTTGGTGAAATCTATTCGGCCCCTGCAACGCTCTCCCGCAAGGGCGATGACAGCCAGGTCAATGGCCCATTGGGACTCTTCGAGGCGCTCACCGGCATTGGCCGTAAAGGCATTACGATGCAACGCTATAAAGGCCTGGGCGAAATGAACCCCGAGCAATTGTGGGAAACAACGCTTGACCGCAATGTCCGCTCGCTCCTGCAAGTGCGCGTGCGCGAGGCGGCAGATGCGGATGACATCTTCACCAAGCTTATGGGCGATGTTGTGGAACCACGCCGCGAGTTTATCCAGACGAATGCGCTGAGCGTTGCGAATTTGGATGTTTAGTCACAAAAAATGACCGTAATCGGCCTTGGATGGTTGTTTCAGGCAATTTGTTGAATAAATCTGCCCCTTGGTGTATGATGTTCGATGTTTGATGTTTGATGTTTGATGCTCATCAGATTTCGAGGCAAAATCATGCGAACCACAGTATCAATTGATGATGATGTACTCGCGGCGGCACGGTCGCTTGCCGAACGGCAGCGTCGTAGCTTGGGCGATGTTATTTCTGAGTTGGCCCGGCGCGGTATGTCACCTGTCGCTGCCTCTTCACGAAAGACAAGAGCAGGCGTTCCGCTCTTGCCCGTCAGCGCAAATGCTATCCCGATAACTTTGGAACTCGTCAACCGTTTGCGCGATGAGCTTGCATGACCTTTCTTCTCGATGTGAATGTGCTGATTGCACTGATTGACCCGGTGCATGTCGATCATGATCGGGCACATGATTGGTTCGCTAAACATGGACAGGCATCTTGGGCTACTTGCCCGATAACGGAAAACGGCGTTTTGCGAATTGTCGGACATAGATCTTATCCCAATTCGCCGGGTCCTCCTGTCGCCGTCGCAGCCATTTTAAAGCAATTCTGCGAGTTGCCGGGGCATAAATTTTGGGCGGATAATATTAGCCTTGTTGGCAACAGCCATACGGACCCATCGCGCTTGCTGAGCTCGGGACAAATCACCGATACCTATCTGCTCGCGCTTGCGAAGGCACACAAGGGTGCGCTTGCAACTTTTGATAGTCGCCTTGTGATAGGCGCCGTCTCGAACGGGCGGGCCTCTTTGCATCTTATTTCGTAAGACATGCTGCATTTTTCCTGACGAGGCTGCCATATTGGTCTATCGAGGTCACAAGAAACCCGATGGACCCTTCATGAAGCCCGCATCCGCCTTTGCCTCGCGTGATTATCGCGTCTTTTTTACGTCCCGCGTGCTCTCGGCCCTTGGCCACCAGATGGAAGTGGTGGCTTTGGGGTGGCTGGTTTATGAAATGACCCGCAGCACGTTTGCGCTGGGGCTTATCGGGCTTGCCTCGTTTTTGCCGGTTCTGGCGATGGCGCTGATTTCGGGACATGTGGCCGATCGGTTTGACCGGCGCTGGATCAGCATCATCAGCTATTCAATCATTGCCTTGGGCTCGTTGGGGTTGATCGCCTGCGCTATCATCGGCGAACCGGCGCTCTATGCCGTCTATGGGATCACGATCCTTTTAGGCTTTGCACGCTCCTTCTCCAATCCGGCTACGCAAGCCTTGATGCCCACCTTGGTACCGCGTGAGGCGCTGCCCAACGCGATTTCTTGGAGCACCTCGGCCTGGCAATTGGCCTCTATCGTTGGGCCCGCCATGGGTGGCTTACTCTATGTGTTTGGCCCCGGCACGGTGTTTGGCGTTGCGGCTTTGATGTTCATTGCCTCAGGCCTTTGCCTTTACGCCATCCATATCCGCCCGATTCCGCAGAAGCGCGAACCGGCAACGCTCGAAGCAGCCCTTGCTGGCATTCGGTTTATGCGCGAAAAGCCGGTTATCTTGGGCGCCATCTCGCTCGATCTTTTCGCCGTATTGCTGGGCGGCGCGTCCGCGCTGTTACCGGTCTATGCGCATGATATTTTGATGACCGGCCCTTGGGGCCTAGGCGTGCTCCGCAGCGCCATTTCGGTTGGCGCGATTGCGATGTCGGTTGCACTAACGCGCTTCCCTGTAACGCGAAATTCTGGCCGCATTATGCTGGCGACCGTTGCCGTATTCGGGCTAACGATCATCATCTTTGGTCTTTCGACCAATTTCTGGCTCTCCTTCGCCGCGCTCTTTGCGATGGGGGCGTCGGATATGATCAGCATGTATATCCGGCAAACTTTGGTGCAGTCCGAGACACCGGATGCAATGCGGGGCCGCGTATCGGCCGTCAGTACCGTGTTTATTGGCGCTTCTAACGAGCTTGGCGAATTTGAGAGCGGGATGTTGGCAGCAGTCCTTGGGACTGTTCCGTCCGTCGTAATCGGCGGCATTGGCACCTTGATTGTAGTGGCGCTGTGGGCGAAATTCTTCCCCGCCCTCCGCGACCGCGACCATTTACTCGCGGATCATACCACCTGATTACTCCACCGATTTAAACGTCAATAACTCGCCCATGCGTGCGCCATCTTTCGCCAATTCAGTATTGGTTGAGTCCAAATCCATATCGGCAATACGGGTACCACGCCGCATAATCGCGTCGGTTGATTTGGAAATTAGGCTCACATCATCATTGGCTTGCCGGAAATGGGTGTCGAGCTTGCCAACGCGCTCGTTCAAGCGCCGGACATCTTCCAGAATCCGGCCCACTTCCTGCTGAACCAGATGCGCCTGTTCGCGCATTTTAGAATCCTTCACGATCACTTGCAGCATCTGGATCGCCATCATCAAAAGCGATGGCGAAGCGATCATAATCCGCTGCTTTTGCGCCTTCTGGATCAAATCATCAAAAAATTCATGCAAATCGGCGTAAATAGATTCCGATGGCACAAACATGACGGCAATCTCCTGCGTCTCGCCCGCGACGATGTATTTCTCGGCAATGTCCTTGATATGGGTGGAGATATCGGTGCGGATACGCGCAGCCGCCAGTTTTTTCTCTTCATCGGAATGCGCATCGCGGAAGGCGGTGACGCTTTCCAGCGGAAATTTGGCATCCACCACCAAGGGCCGTGGATCATTCGGAAGCCTAATGATGCAATCAGGCCGCTTGCCGCCCTTCAAAGTCGCCTGAAATTCATAGGCGTTCGGCGGCAAAGCATCTCGAATGATTGATTCCATCCGGCCTTGCCCAAAGGCACCGCGAGTTTGCTTGTTGGAAAGCACGTCTTTCAACGTTAGTACTTCGCTGGTTAACGAGGTCAGATTTTTCTGTGCGGCATCAATCACCGCCAATCGTTCATTGAGCTTGGAGAGGTTCTCGGTCGTTTCTTTCACATTTTCCTTCAAGCCATCGCCGACGCGGTTTTGCAAACTGTCAAACCGCTCGCCGACGCTTTGAGTGAGCGTTGCAATCCGTCCGGTGACTTCGGCCTGTTGGGCGCGAACCGCATCCATTTGCTGGTCGAGCTGGCGTTGCCGCTCAACCTGAGCCGCCGCTTCCAGCATGCGCTCGCGGCTGCCCTTTGACAAAATAAGGCCAAGCCAGACGAGAAGCCCCATCACCGCTAATCCTATAACGATCATCAAAGCTTCGCCTATCCCTGCCATCGATCCCGCTCCTTTTCTTGACGCATTCGTTTTGCTAGCAGATATTAGTAGGGCAATAAAGAACAAAAGTAGAACAATTTGACGAAATCCCCCATTTTCAGTATGCCGACACCACCATGAGCATCCGTCCCCTTGTCATCCTCCCCGACCCGCTGCTGCGCCTTGTCTCGGACACGGTGGTCAATACTGATTCAACGATCAAAACGCTGATCGAGGATATGTTTGAAACCATGTATGAAGCGCCGGGCGTGGGCCTTGCTGCCGTGCAGATTGGCGTTACCCAACGCATCGTCACCATGGATCCAGCGCGCGGCGATGAGGAAAAGGCCCCTTTGGCCTTGATCAATCCTGAAATCATCTGGTCCTCCGATACGACGAGCGAGTATGAGGAAGGGTGTCTCTCGATCCCTGAATTTTACGGTGTGGTTACCCGCCCTGAAAAAGTAGGCGTGCGGTATATCGATCTCGATGGCAAAGCGTTTGAGCGTGAGATGGACGGTTTCGCCGCCACCATCATTCAGCACGAAATTGATCATCTTGAGGGTCGCCTGTTCATCGATCATTTATCGCGGTTGAAGCGCGAGCGGGTGCTCAAGAAATTCCAGAAGCTGGCCCGCCGCGAGGGCGGTGAGTGACCGGTTTGCGGGTTATTTTCATGGGCACGCCCGATTTTGCGGTGCCCACCCTTTCCACAATCATCGGCCATGGCCATGAAGTGGTGGCCTGTTATACGCGTGCGCCTGCCAAAGCAGGCCGCGGCATGGCGCTCAAACAGTCGCCCGTGCATGACGCAGCAATACGCTTTGGCATTCCGGTCCTAACGCCCTCGACCCTTAAATCGGATGAGGCAACCGAGGAATTTGCTGAGTATCAGGCCGATGTCGCGGTTGTTGTGGCCTATGGCATGATCTTGCCCAAGCGCATTCTCGATATACCGCCACTCGGCTGCCTCAATCTCCACGCCTCGCTTTTACCGCGCTGGCGTGGTGCGGCACCGATCCAACGGGCGATCATGGCGGGCGATGTCGAGACGGGGGTGGCGGTCATGAAAATGGCCGAGGGTCTTGATACGGGCGCGGTCGGAATGGTTGAAAAACTCACGATCACCCCAAACCTCACCGCCGGCGAGGCGCATGACCGGTTGGCGATGCTAGGCGCGGATGTGATGGCGCGGGCTTTGGCCGCCTTGGGACGAGGTGGGCTGACATTTGTCGACCAACCCGATGAGGGCGTGGTTTACGCACGGAAAATCACCAATGAGGAATGTCGGATCGATTGGTCACTCTCCTCTGACGTCATTCACAACCAAATCCGCGGGCTTTCGCCCTTCCCCGGCGCATTCACCATGGCCGATTTTGGCAAAGGGCCAGAGCGGTTGAAAATCCTCCGGGCCGAGCGGATCGCGGGTTCGGGAAAGACCGGATCAGTACTTGACGAGCGGCTGGCGATTGCATGCGGAACTGGTGCGCTAAGGCTCTTGGATGTGCAACGCGCGGGCTCAAAGCCCATGGCAGCGGATGAGTTTGTGCGCGGCTCTCCGCTTCCCGTCGGCTCGGTTTTGAGCTGATGCCCCGCTATCGGATGATCGTCGAATATGACGGGACAGGCTATCACGGCTGGCAAAGCCAACGCGACGGTAGTTCGGTGCAAGAGACGATTGAGGCCGCGCTTACCGCCTTCACAGGCGAAGTAAGGCGGGTTCAGGCGGCAGGGCGAACGGATTCGGGCGTGCATGCCACGCATCAGGTGATCCATGTCGATCTGGACCGCGATTGGCGCACCGATACCATCCGCGACGCGATGAACGCCCATATGAAGGGCGAAGGGGTTGCCATTTTGAATGTGCGCCGCGTGGCGGTTAGCTTTGATGCAAGAATGTCGGCACGTAAACGCCATTACGTCTATCGCATCACCAACCGCCGCGCGCCGGTGGTGATCGATAAGCACCGCTCCTGGCATGTTAAATGGCGCCTTGATCCGGCGTTGATGCAGCAAGGGGCGGATCAGCTCTTGGGCCAACATGATTTCACGACTTTTCGTGCCGCCGAATGCCAAGCCTTGAGCCCGCTTAAAACGCTCGACAGGCTGGATGTCGTCGTCAATGGCGAGGATGTGCGGGTTTATGCATCAGCACGTTCCTTTCTCCATCATCAGGTTCGCTCGATGGTTGGCTCGCTGATTTTGGTGGCCACTGGCAAATGGACACCGAAGGATATGCGCGACGCGCTTGAGGCTTGCGACCGATCCCGCTGTGGGCCGATGGCCCCGCCCGATGGGCTTTATCTGATCGGCGTTGATTACGAGGGCGCTGATGCAGAAATCTGATCCCGGCATTATTGCCAGCTCCCTGATCGCTTTAGCGCGGTGCATCCGGTTTTACTCCCGCATACCGGTGCCAAAACTCCCTTTCGAGGAGGATCCTCACGGCGCACCCGATTTTAGGATTGTGCCCCGCGTATTGCCTTTTGCGGCAGTGATCATCGCCCTACCCGCAGCATTGGTCTTATTAGGTGCGGGTGCTCTGGGTCTGACTGGATTTCTGGCAGCGGCGCTCGCGGTTACGGTTTCGATCCTTGCAACGGGTGCCATGGCCGAAGACGGGCTGTCCGATGTCGCTGACGGGTTTGGCGGGGGGCATAGCGTGGAGCGTCGGCTCGAGATTATGGCCGATAGCCGATTGGGGGCTTATGGTGCCGCCGCCATGGTGATGGCGCTCCTGATGCGGGTGATCGCTTTGGCCGACCTGACCGACTTTATGGGCCTCGCCGCTGGCGCGTCCGCGCTTTTGGCCGGTGCAGGGGTGTCACGCGTCGCGGGCCTCTTGCCACTGGTGTTCTTGCCCTCGGCACGGCCCGGCGGAAAATCAGCCAGTGTGGGTCGGCCCACAGCCATGACGATTTCACTGGCGCTGATTTTCTCCATTGTCCTTGGCGCAGCGCTTCTCTTTGCGGGCGGTTTTCACGGGAAAGGTATCGCCTTAGCCCTTCTGTTTTCGCTCGTCACTGCCTTACCCATGATCGCGCTTGCGCAACGCATGATCGGCGGACAGACGGGTGATGTCGCAGGTGCCACACAACAGGTCGCGGAAATTGGGTTCCTGATCATACTTCTTGTGGCATAAACGATGGGCGTCCGCGCATTGGCGCGGGTGCGCCTTCGCGCTTGCAAACGATCATAAAGAATGATCATTGAATGAGAACTTAGTATTGGAAATTTGTCGATAATGAACGTATCAACGCCTTGCATCAAAACCTGCGTGATCGACCAGGTCACCGGCTATTGCATCGGGTGCGGCCGCACGGGTGCGGAGATTTCGCAGTGGCCCTTTATGCCGGAGCCAGAACGCATCTCGGTGATGGCCACGCTAGGTGACCGGATGAAAGGCATGTCGAGCCGGGCAGCACGCGGCGGCAGAACCCGGGAACGCGTCAGGCAGCGAGGCTCCACAGGAATCTGAGGATCACGGCCAGCAAAAACAGGCCGAACCCCATTTCCAGCCGACGCTTCGGCAAACGATGCGCGAGATTAACGCCAAATTTTACCGTCAGCATGCTCATGGGCACGAACAGCGCAACGCCGATGAGTGACACAAACCCAAGCGAAAACGTCGGCAAAATATCCATTTTTGGCCAACCGGCATAAATATATCCCAAGGCTCCGGGAATGGAGATCAACACGCCAAGGCCAGAGGAGGTGGCAACCGCCTGATGGATCGGGCGGCGATAGAGCATCATATAGACATTGCACAGCTGCCCGCCGCCAATGCCCATCAGCGAGGAGAGCAGGCCAATCACGCCGCCATAGATCTGCAACAGCAGGCCTTTCGGCATCTCACCCTTCAGCACCCAATTGTCGCGCGCAAACAACAGGCGAATGCAAGTGAAACTCGCAATGCCGATAAAAAGCACTTTGAACAGCATCGGCGGCGCGATGCGGGCTACCAAAGTTCCGGCGATCACGCCTAGCACAACCGGCACCGCCCAGACCTTCAACAAATCAAGATCAACCGCGCCTTTGGCGTAATGCGCCCGAAACGAGCGGATCGAAGTGGGGATGATAATCGCCAAAGACGAGCCAATGGCGAGCGGCATTCGGACCTCATCGACAACGCCCGTGGCGCGAAACAACTCGTAGAGCACCGGCACAATGAGAATGCCGCCACCAACTCCAAAGACACCAGCAAGCACACCCGTTGCGGCGCCAGCAATCAGAAGACCTGCAATCAGCAAAGTAAGGTCGTAGGGCGCAATGGCGGCAAACATGGGGTTACGCTTTCGGTGAGGGGTTTAAGCCGCTTGTTCCACGGAACGGTCGACCAATGCAACCGCATCACGCAAGACGTGAAGTGTGGCGCCTTTTTTGACGCCCTCGGTGGCGAGATGCCGACGAAACGCCCGTGCACCGGGACGTCCTTGGAAGAGGCCGAGCAAATGCCGCGTCATGCTGTGGAGCGGAATACCTTCGGCCAACCGCGCTTCGATATAGGGATGATAGGCTTCTAACGCGGCAAAGGCGTCCGCCACCGGAGCTGCAGTGCCATAAAGTTCAGGGTCAACCGCCAGCAACATTTCCGGATTATGATAAGCCTCGCGACCGATCATCACCCCATCGACATGGGTAAGGTGGTGTCGAATATCGTACATGGTCACGATGCCGCCATTGATCGCGATCTTATAGTCGCATAGGCGTGCTTTGAGCGCATAGACCAACCCATAATCGAGTGGTGGAACCTCTCGGTTTTCCTTGGGCGATAGCCCTTTGAGCCAGGCCTTGCGGGCATGGACGGTGATTGAATCACACCCCGCAGCAATCACCAGATCGGCCAATGTGTTTAACGCGAGTTCGGGATCTTGATTATCCACACCAATCCGGCATTTCACCGATACGGGTAGCTTCACCGCCGCCTTCATCGCCGTAATGCAATCCGCAACCAGCTGCGGCTCCTGCATCAGGCAAGCACCAAAGCGCCCTTCTTGCACGCGATCAGACGGGCAGCCGACATTGAGATTGATTTCCGCATAGCCGTAATCTTGCGCAATCTTGGCTGCCTCGGCCAGTTCCGAAGGATTGGAGCCGCCAAGCTGAACAATCACCGGATGCTCGGCGGCATCAAACCCCAAAAGCCTATCCCGCGCGCCATGCTTGATCGCCGCCGATGTTACCATCTCGGTATAAAGAACCGCATGACGCGTGAGGATGCGATGGAAAAACCGGCAATGCCGATCCGTCCAATCCATCATCGGGGCTACGGTGAAACGGGGGAAACTCTTCTGCATGATCGGGTTTCTAGTCCGACCATGCCCCTTGTGCAAAGAATTTATACATTGAGCGTCGGCGACGCTTGGACCAATAAACGGGTATAGGGATGAGAAGGCGACGTCAGCACGTCACTCACCACGCCTTCCTCGATCACTTTTCCACCCTGCATCACCAAAATTCGGTTAGCCACCGTGCGGGCGACGCCTAAATCATGGGTGATAAACAGCATCGCCAAACCATGCCGCACCCGCAGCGCATCAAGCAATTCCAAGATCTGCCCGCGAACGGCCACATCCAAAGCGGAGACGGGCTCATCCAGCACCAGCACATCGGGCTTTGCGATAATCGCACGAGCAATGGCCGCGCGTTGGGCTTGCCCACCTGACACTTCATGCGGATAGCGTCCGGCAAATTGAAGGTCGAGCCCGACTTCGACGAGTGCTTCAACGACCCTTCGCCTTCCTTCCTCTGACGTCGCCATAGTCGCCCCTAGCGGCTCGGCAATCGAGCGTCCCAGTTGCCAACGGGGATTGAAAGCGCCGATTGGGTCTTGAAACACCATTTGAACGCGACCAACCGTTACGGGACCTTTCAGATGCCCTGAGAGCGGCTTTGAAAGGCCGGTGATAATCTTTGCCAGCGTCGATTTGCCAGAACCCGATTCGCCGACGACGCCTAAACATTCGCCCGCCTGAATCGTGAAAGACACATCGTCGAGCACCCGCCTTTTGCCATAGGCGTAGCTGAGATTCGAAGCCGTAATGACCGCTTCGCCTCCGTCTTGCGGAAGGCTTGCCTGTCCGGGCATCGCGCTCACAAAAAGGGTAGAGAGCTTGGTACCTAGGGAAGCGTGAAGCGAACGCGTCGCCATGGTTTCAACAATCACGCCATTTTCCATGAGCGCTAACTGGTCGGCGATGGTGGCAAGTGCGGGTAAATCATGGCTGACCAGCAAGATCGCCATGCCCTCCTCTTTGAGCCGTTTAAAAAGATCCAAAATCACCGCCTGTGTCGTCACATCAAGCGCCGTTGTAGGCTCGTCGGCGAGCAGGAGTTTGGGCTTTAGCGCGAGCGCCGCCGCAATCATCGCCCGTTGGCGTTGGCCGCCGGATAGTTCATGCGGGTAACGGTCAAACGCATCAATCGCGGCCGGAAACTCCGCCCAATCCAGCGCCTTTTGCGCCTCTTGACGCGCGGCCTTCTGGCCAAGGCCTAGATGATGACGAAGCGGCTCGGCGACGTGATCTCCCACGGTCATTAAGGGATCAAAGGCCGAGGCCGAATCTTGAAAGATAATACCCATGTCGCGCCCGCGGATCCGGTTCAACGCGGCATCAGCCAGCGGGAGGAGTGATCGACCGTCCAACATAATTTCACCCCGCAGCGAAGCACCCCGAGGCGGTAGGCCCATAATCGCCCGCGCCGTAAGCGATTTGCCCGAGCCCGATGCGCCGACAAGCCCTAGAATGCGTCCCTTTTCTAACGCAAGCGTAACACCGGAAAGCTTTTCAACGCCTGCAATCGAGAGCGAAAGATTTTTGATGTCCAACACCGCCATGTTCAGCGCCCCCTGCGACGGGGGTCGACGCGTTCGCTCAGCGCATCGCCCAGCAAGGTAAAGCCGAGCACGGTGAGAGCAATGGCAGCCCCCGGCACGATAGCCAAGCGCGGCGCAAGACCTATCAGCGTTTGCGCTTCACTTAGCATACGGCCCCAACTGGGCGTTGGCGGTACGATGCCCAAGCCTACATAAGACAGCCCTGCTTCGGCCAAAATGCCGAGGCCAAGTTGGATCGTGGCTTGCACGATAATCGTTGCCATCACCAGCGGCAGAACATGGCCAAGCGCAATTCGGACATCGCCTTTGCCCGCAAGCCGTGCGGCGCGGATAAAATCGAGCGTCCAGACGGGTTGTGCCTTGCCATAGGCCGTCCGGGCAAAGACCGGAATGTTGAAAATGCCAATCGCGACAATCGCATTGAGCATGCCTGCGCCCATTGTGTCGTGCAGCAAAATCGCGATTACTAATGCAGGAAATGCAAAGATGAAATCATTCGCGCGCATGATCGCTTGGCTGATCCACCCTTCGCGCGCTGCGGCGATGAGGCCTAACGGTACACCAATACAGGCACCGATGACCACAGCTATGACGGCTACCGCCAGGGATGCGACAGCACCCTGCATGGTCAGACCTAATACATCACGCCCTAAGTGATCGGTGCCGAGCCAGTGAAGGCTGGAGGGGGGGCGAAGCTTTTCCGCCACAGTGATAAAGGTTGGATCGACTCCACCGGGTAGCATCGAAAATCCGGCTATCCCGACAATAGCGCCAACGATCACTGCCCCGAGCCAGAGGCCCACGTTCCCATTGCCATGCGTTGAGCCGGTCATGCGCGCCGCCTCAAGCGAGGATCAATCAT
>CANCAR010000004.1 GCA_947374125.1 Hyphomicrobiales bacterium
CGGCGCTATTACGTGCGGAAGGGCTCGGTGTTTCTGAAAGCGCGTTTGATGTTACCGATTCAGGGGCTATCGAGGCGGCTGTTGCTGATATTGAAGCCAAAACGGGCGCGATTGATATTCTGATCAACAATGCAGGCAAGCAGCATCGGGGGCCTGCCGAGACGTTTGAGGATGAGCATTGGCGCGATTTGTTTCGTACCAATGTGGAGAGCAGTTTTTTCGCGGCGCGCTCGGTGGGGCGGCGGATGATTGAACGCAAGCGCGGCAAGATTATCAATATCGGGTCGGTGCAGAGCGAATTGGGGCGGCCAACGATTGTTCCTTATACGGCAACCAAGGGGGCCGTTAAAATGATGACCAAGGGGCTGGCGGCGGAGTGGGCCAAGCACAATATTCAGGTTAATGCGATTGCGCCGGGTTATTTTGTGACAGAATTGAACAAAGCGCTGGTCGAAAATGCCGAATTTTCGGATTGGTTGTGTAAGCGTACACCGGCAGGCCGTTGGGGCGAGGTTGAGGAATTGGTGGGGGCGGCGATCTTTTTGGCGTCCGAGGCATCCAATTTCGTCAATGGTCATATCCTCATGGTCGATGGCGGATTAACCGCAAGCGTGTAGAAGTAGCGGCATTAAAAGCTAAACAAGAGAGTCGCTTTTAGGGCGGCCAAGACCAATGAGAATGAGGGAGACGAACATGAGCAAACCATACAATGATATTTTGCCAACCCCGTACGAAGTTCTCGATAAGCGAGCGGCGGGGCTTTTTAATGGAACCGCCAAGCTCGACCGGCTCTATGTCGGTGGTTGTCGCTGGGCCGAGGGCCCTGCCTATTTCCCGGCTGGGCGCTATTTGGTGTGGTCCGATATCCCGAACGATCGGATGATGCGCTATGACGAAACCGACGGCAGTGTCTCGGTTTTCCGTTCGCCATCGCGTTATACCAATGGCAACACGGTTGATCGCCAAGGTCGCTTGATCAGCTGCGAGCATGGCGGCCGCCGCGTGTCGCGTACCGAATTTGACGGCACGATTACCACGCTTGCCGAGCATTTTGAGGGCAAGCGCTTCAATTCGCCGAATGATGCGGTGGTAAAATCCGATGGATCGATTTGGTTTACGGATCCCGCCTATGGCATTGATTGGGACTATGAGGGCTTACGCTCACCGATGGAGCAGGACGGCTGCCATGTTTATCGGATCGATGGGCAGAGCGGCAAAATTACGCGCGTTGCCAATGACTTTGCTCGCCCGAACGGTCTCGCCTTCTCGCCTGATGAGAAGAAGCTTTATATTGTCGATACGGGTGCGACGCATATTGAAAATGGTCCCCGCCATATTCGCGTGTTCGATGTCGATGGTGACACGTTGAAGAATGGCAAGCTGTTCGCAACCTGCACCAATGGGCTGTTTGATGGTCTGCGGATCGATGAAGACGGCCGCATCTGGACGTCCGCCGCCGATGGCGTGCATGTGATCGATCCAGACGGCACATTGATTGCCAAGGTGCATGTGCCGGAAGTGGTGGCCAATGTCTGCTTCGGCGGTATCCATCGCAACCGGCTTTACATTTGCGGCACAACCTCGCTTTACGGCTTTTACGTGTTGGTACGGGGCGCGAAGACGTTCTGATTCGACCGCTAATTATTGAGTAAAGGCCGGGAGCTAATCCCGGCCTTTTTTATGTTTTATTGTGGATGGGGCTGGTTTGTCGTCGAAAAGCCAAGCACCGTGTAAAGCGGGCAAAAGCTGAAAACCGCCGTTAGGATCGGGACGAGGCCAATCCAGCCAACCCAGTTCCAACCGGTTTCGGAAAATCCAATCGGAATCGCATAAGCGATCAGGACAAGCCCGATGATGAGGCGAGCTGCCCTGTCGAAGGGGCCAATATTCGTGTTCATGCCGCGCACTCCCCTTTTCTCGCCCGATGAAATGACGGGCAGGAAGACGCAAGCACGCGCGTGTTAAAGCCGCGATGATTCAGATCAAAGCTTGCGGCTCAGGCGCATCCCCAGAAAGAGGGATGCGGAATAGAGGGCACCTCCCGCTATTCCCAACGCCATGAGCGATAATGCAGGGGCAAGGCTGCCGTAATCCGATGTGAGTGTTTGGAGATGCTGTTTTAGCAATGGCGTTGCGACCGCCAATAGGAGCGTCGCAAGAGCGACCGATACGAGCGTCAGGCCAAGGGCTTTATCGAAGGTCATCCAGCGCTTTCGGAGTGCCAAAACCATAAGCATGCCACCATTGATCCAGGCTCCGATGGCGGTGGCAAAAGCAAGGCCCGGCGCGCCGTAGGTATGATAAAGAGCGAGTTTAAGCGCAACATTAACCGCAATGCCCAGAAAGGCGGCGATCAGAGGGGTGGTCGTATCCTGCCGCGCGTGAAAGCTTGCGACGAAGGAGCGGATCAACACGATGGGTAAAATGCCTATCGCGTAGGCGGACAGCACTGCGGCGGAAGCGGCCGCATCGGAAACTGAAAACTTACCCCGCATGAACACGCCTTGCATGATTTCATTCGGGATCATCAGGAAGGCAACAAGGAAGGGCGAGGCGAGTATGACGGTCAGCGCGATTGACCGGCTTTGCGCCTTGTGCGCGCGATCTTCCCCGCCGGACGCCAGATGGCGGCTCATTTCCGGCAATAGAACGGTTCCTGCCGCAATGCCAATGAGACCTACGGGGAGTTGATACAGCCGATCCGCATAGGAAATGGCCGATACGGCGCCTGTGGGCAACAGCGAGGCGATGATGGTGTCAGCAAAAATCGCGATTTGGACACCCGCTGATCCGATAACCGCCGGGCCAAGTGCCCGAAAGAAACGGCCCATTGCGGGGGAGAGGCTTGGGCGTTCAAATGTTGGCAGAACACCTCGTCGTTTCGCGTCAAGACCGACGAGTACAAGCTGAAGAATTCCCGAAATCGCAATTCCCCAGGCGGCAGCGTGGGCAGCAGAGGGAAAAAGAAAGGCGAGGTAAAGTGCGCCTAAAATCGCAAGATTGAGGAGGACAGGCGCGCCTGCCGCGATGGCAAATCGGTTATGCGCGTTGAGAATGCCCGAAAGCAGCGTGACGATGGAGATCATCAGTAAATAAGGGAAAGTGATCCGCGTCAGCGTCACCGTAAGCGCGTATTTTTCCGGCTCATCCGCAAAGCCTGGTGCGAGGAGATCGATGACGAAAGGCATCTGCCATATGGCCAGCGCCGAGAGGGGCAAAAGCACGAGGGTCAGCAGGGTTAGTATGCGTCCGGCAAAGAGGCGCGCGGCATCGGGGCCTTTTTCACCGAGCTCGCGCGCGTAGCCCGGCACGAAGGCGGAGTTAAACGCGCCTTCACCAAAAATCGCACGGAAATGATTGGGCAGGCGTTGGGCGACGAAATAAGCATCCGCCATGACGCCTGAGCCCAGCAGGGAAGCAATCGCGACATCACGCAAAAAGCCCGTCAGCCTTGAGAGCAGCGTTAACCCGCTGACGGAAGCGAATTTGCGGAGCATCAGGCCTTGCCACCCGCTTTGGGCTTTCGCGATTTTGGTTTTAAGGCTGTGGGTCGCTCAAAGCCGATCAAATCGCCGATGATGTAGAGCGGGCGGCGTTTCACCTCGGCAAAAATGCGGCCAATATATTCGCCGATGATGCCGAGCGAGAGCATCTGAATGCCCGCAAAAAAGGTGATGGAGACCAATAGTGTGGCATAACCCGGTACATCAGACCCATAGACCAGCGTACTGACCACCACTTGGATGGCCATGAGCAAGGCAAGCCCAGAGATCAGCGCGCCGATATAGGTCCAAAGCCGCAAAGGTACGGTCGAAAATGAGGTGATACCGTCCAGCGCGAAATGCAAAAGACGTCTTAGACTGAATTTGGAGGAGCCCTCAGCCCGGTCCGCGACGTCAAATGGAATGCCAATCGATTTAAAGCCGACCCACGCATAAAGCCCTTTTGAAAATCGTGCGCGCTCGCCCATAGAGCGGAGCGCATTGACGGCTTTCCGGTCCAGCAATCGAAAATCGCCTGCGCCATCGGGCAGCGGCGTTTCGCCAAAGGTTGCGAAGGCGTGGTAAAAGATCGAGGTGAACAAGCGGCGAAAGAGACTATCCGTATGCCGGTCAACGCGTTGGCCATAGACGACATCATAGCCTTCGCGCCACAGCTCCATGAATTTTTCGATCATTTCGGGAGGGTGCTGGAGATCGGCATCCATGATCACAACCGCATCGCCCCGCGCGGCATCAAGCCCTGCAGCAATCGCAATCTCTTTGCCGAAGTTGCGGCTGAAGGAAACACCGCGGATACGGGCATCTTTTTGATGCGCTGCCGCAATCCAGGCCAGCGTGTCATCGGACGATCCGTCATCGACGAATACGAGCTCCCAGTCTTTTGAGAGCGTATCGAGCAGCGGAACAACCCGATCAATCAGCGGTCCAAGGTTGCGGCCCTCATTGAAAGCGGGGATAACCAGCGAAAGCTCGCAAGGGTTTTCGATATCGGGTACGGAAGTCTGTGATAAGAACGGCACTTCATCGGTCCCTAGCGGCGCTCTGGCAACGCCAGAGGATTGTTGTCGACGATTTTGATACTCATACAGGCGCTTTTCCGATCATGCCACCGCTTCCTTTCATTCTCATTGCTGATGACTACGCCCTTACCGAGGGGGTTAGCCGCGCCATTGTCGAATTGCTGGCGGCTGAGCGACTGTCTGGCACGGGTGTGATGACCAACCAACCCGGATGGTCAGGATTGGCTGCAGCCTTGGCCCCCTTTGGTGGGCAGCGGGAAATTGGCCTGCATGTAACGCTGACTTTGGGTTCCCCGCTCGGTCCCATGCCAAGATTCGCTCCCGATGGTTTGTTGCCATCGCTTGGGCAGGTTTTGCAACGATCGTTTTCGGGTCAGCTCGTTCGTAAGGAAATAGCCGACGAGATTGTTCGCCAGATCGAAGCGTTTCAAACCCATTTGGGTAGACTGCCTGATTTCATCGATGGTCATCAGCATGTGCATGTGTTGCCCGTGATTCGGGGCGCGCTGTTTGATGCGGTCGAGCGGACGAAGCCCGGTTGGCGGCCGTGGCTTCGTGATCCATCGGATCGCTTGGGGGCAATCATCGCGCGCGGTGTGTCGGTTGGAAAATCACTCTTTATTGCGGCTTTGGCGCAAGGGTTTGCATCTGCGGCGCGTAAGCGGGGCTATCGAACGAATGACAGCTTTTCGGGGGTGAGTGCGTTTGATCCCCAAGGCGATTTTGCGGCTGACTTTCGGCGCTACCTATTGGTGTCGGGCAAAAACCATCTGGTGATGTGCCACCCGGGGCATAGCGACGAGGCGCTGGCGGCGCTGGATCCGGTAACGGATGCGCGTGATCTGGAAGACGCGTTTTTGCGATCCGATGCGTTTACCGAATTGCTTAAAGGCATGAATATGCGCGTTGGGCGATTTGGCGATAGCGCTTAAGCCTCGCATTGCGCGAGTAGCCAGTCGCGGAAGGCTTTGAGTGCTGGCCGGTCTTTTTTCTGTTCGGGGTAGACGAACCAATAGGCCTGACGGCTTTCAATTGGTTTGGCGAGCGGAATCATGAGCGCGCCTGACTTCAATTCATCCTCCACCAGAAAGCGCGGCACGATGGCTAAGCCGAGGCCTGCGACGGCGGCCTGAGCCACCATCGCAAATTGCTCGAAACTCGGGCCGTTCAAAGCGCGTTCGGGATCGAGCCCTTGGGCAGAGAGCCATTCGCCCCATGCATGCGGCCTGGTGGCCTGCCGCAGCAGCGGGGCTTTCAGAACATCTTCGGGTGCATGGAGGCCAAGACGGTTGACGAGGGTGGGGCTCGCCACGGGGATAATCGCTTCGCCCATCAGCCGATGCATGACAGCGCCCGGCCAAACCGCATCGCCAAAATGGATCGCGGCATCCAAGGGTTCGCGCGAGAAATCGAATGGCACGATGCGGGTTGAGAAGTTCAACGTGACTTCTGGATGCTTTTGCGAAAAATCCGGTAGACGCGGGATTAGCCACCGTGTCCCGAATGTCGGCAGAATAGCGAGCGAGAGCGTTCCAACCGCGCCTTTGAAAGCAATGGCATTCAAGGTCGCTGCCGAAATTCGGCCAAGCGCCTCTCGCACATCATTGGCGTAAGCTGCTCCGGCAGGCGTTAAAACAATCCGCTGCCGCACGCGTTCGAACAAGGCGACGCCAAGCATTGCTTCGAGGGCTGCGACCTGTCGGCTAATCGCGCCTTGGCTCAAATCCAATTCTTCCGCGGCGCGGGTGAAGCTCAAGAGACGCGCGGACGCCTCAAACGCTTGGAGCGCGGTGAGCGATGGAAGGAGCGAGCGGGGCAAGTTCATGAGCATTTCTCATGATGTCTTGCAATATGATGGTTTGCAAGCGGGTTGTTGCTTGGTGTTCATGACGGCAACGGTGAATCGCGCTTATTTTGGCCGAGGCTGGCTTTGGCTCTTGCCAGGGTTTATGGTCTGCTGATGGAAGCCGATTTGGTTGGTGAGTAGGGGATCTTGATATGACGCAATCCGCAAGCGCCGAGGCGCTCGACATTTTGAAACGCCTTGGTGTACCGGCTTCAGCCTTTGCGAAAGGTGGAATGCCCGCGCGCTCGCCCATTACCGGCGAAGTGATGGTCGAATTGGCCGCGCATTCCGCAGCTGACGCCACCGCAGCGGTTGGCCGTGCGGATCAAGCCTTTAAAGAATGGCGCAAGGTTCCAGCCCCGCGTCGCGGCGAACTCGTTCGTTTGCTTGGCGAAGAGCTTCGTGCCTCAAAGGATGATTTGGGTCGCTTGGTGACGCTCGAAGTCGGAAAAGTCACGTCCGAAGGCTTGGGCGAAGTCCAAGAAATGATCGATATTTGCGATTACGCGGTGGGCCTTTCGCGCCAGCTGTTTGGGTTGACGATTGCAACCGAGCGGCCCGCGCATCGCATGATGGAGACTTGGCATCCGCTGGGTGTTTGCGGCGTGATCTCGGCGTTTAACTTCCCCGTTGCGGTGTGGTCTTGGAACGCGGCGCTCGCTTTTGTGTGCGGTGACAGCGTGGTGTGGAAGCCATCAGAAAAGTCGGTGCTTACCGCGCTTGCAACGAAAGCCATATTGATGCGTGCAGCCGTTCGCTTTGGTGGCGTGCCGGATGGTTTATTAGAAGTGCTCGTTGGGGGCCGCGAGGTGGGCGATGCGCTGGTGTCCGATCACCGCGTGCCGGTTGTCTCGGCAACAGGTTCAACGGCGATGGGTCGTCAGGTGGGCCCCAAGCTCGCCGCGCGTTTTGCCCGCGCTATTTTGGAACTTGGTGGCAACAATGCCGCCATTGTCGCCCCGTCTGCCGATTTGGATATCACGCTGCGCGGCGTGGCTTTCGCCGCGATGGGTACCGCAGGCCAGCGCTGCACCACGTTGCGGCGTTTGATCGTGCATGAGAGCATTTATGACGCTTTCGTTCCAAAACTTCGCGCCGTTTATGGCAGCGTGAAGGTCGGTGATCCGCGCGAAGCTGGCGTGTTGGTTGGGCCCTTGGTCGACAAAATGGCTTTCGATGGGATGGAAAAGGCGCTTGCCGAGGCGAAGGCCGCGGGCGGCACGGTAACGGGCGGCGCGCGCGTTTCGGTGGGTGGTCATGCGGATGCGTATTACGCAGCCCCTGCGCTTGTTGAAATGCCCGCCCATGTTGATCCCGTAATGCGCGAGACCTTTGCGCCCATTCTCTATGTGATGAAGTACAAGACGTTCGAGGAAGCCGTTGCCATGCAGAACGCGGTTGGTGCGGGGCTTTCCTCCTCGCTCTTCACGCTCGATATGCGGGAAGCTGAGCGTTTTGTTTCCGATGAAGGCTCCGATTGCGGGATTGCTAACGTCAATATCGGTCCGTCTGGTGCGGAAATTGGTGGCGCGTTCGGCGGCGAAAAGGAAACAGGCGGCGGCCGCGAGGCGGGTTCGGATGTTTGGAAGGCCTATATGCGCCGCGCCACCAATACCATCAATTACGGCACCACGCTTCCGCTCGCACAGGGCGTGAGCTTTGATATCGATTAAGGAATATTGCATGTCACACTCACACAAGCCGGCCCAATTCCAGTGGGATGATCCCTTCCTACTCGATGACCAACTCACCGAAGATGAGCGAATGATCCGCGACACGGCGCGCGATTATGCGCAGGAGAAGCTGCAACCGCGCATCGTCAAAGCTTACGCCAATGAAACAACAGAGCGCGGCATTTTCAATGAGATGGGCGCGATGGGCCTTTTGGGCGTGACGCTGCCGGAGGAATATGGCTGCGCGAACGCTAACTATGTCTCCTACGGTCTGGTGGCCCGGGAAGTAGAGCGCGTTGACTCTGGCTATCGCTCGATGATGAGCGTGCAATCCTCGCTCGTGATGTATCCGATCTATGCCTATGGCTCGGAGGCGCAGCGCAAGAAATATCTGCCCAAGCTCGCCTCGGGCGAATGGGTGGGATGTTTCGGGCTGACCGAGCCCGACGCAGGCTCTGACCCAGCGGGCATGAAAACCCGCGTTGAGAAGGTGGCGGACGGCTACAAGCTCAATGGCGCCAAGATGTGGATCTCGAATTCGCCGATTGCCGATGTGTTTGTGGTCTGGGCCAAATCAGCAGCGCATGACAATGAAATTCGGGGCTTCGTGCTTGAAAAGGGCATGAAGGGACTATCGGCTCCGAAGATTGAAGGCAAGCTGTCGCTTCGTGCCTCGATCACCGGCGAAATCGTGATGGAAGACGTGATCGTCGGCGAAGAGCATCTCTTGCCGAACGTCTCGGGGTTGAAGGGGCCGTTCGGCTGTTTGAACCGCGCGCGCTACGGCATTTCATGGGGCGTGTTGGGAGCCGCAGAAGACTGCATGCACCGCGCCCGCCAATATACGCTCGACCGCGTGCAATTCGGCAAGCCCTTGGCACAGACGCAGTTGATCCAGAAAAAGCTCGCGGACGCGATGACCGAAATTGCTTTGGGCTTACAAGGCTCGCTGCAAGTGGGTCGTTTGATGGATCAGGGCAAGTTTGCGCCGGAGATGATCTCCATCGTCAAGCGCAACAATTGCGGCAAGGCTTTGGATATTGCGCGGGCGGCGCGTGACATGCATGGCGGCAACGGGATTAGCCAAGAATACCATGTGATGCGCCATGCGCAGAACTTGGAGACGGTGAATACCTATGAGGGCACCCATGATGTGCACGCGCTGATTTTGGGGCGTGCGATTACGGGGCTTCAGGCGTTTTTCTGATTTTTTAAACCGTCATTGCGAGCGGGAGGGTAGCAACCTAGCGAATGATTTTTATGAGAGTGCAGCGTTTATTCGGCACTTTATCCTGAACCATCATCTGGGTTGCTTCGCATTCGCTCGCAATGACGGATATATTTCCGAATGGAAGTTGTGATGTCCTCACCCAAACCCCTTTCCGGTATTCGCGTTCTGGAACTTGCGCGTATTCTGGCCGGTCCCTGGATTGGCCAGACGCTGGCCGATCTGGGTGCGGATGTTGTGAAAGTGGAGCGACCGGGCGCGGGCGATGATACGCGCACATGGGGGCCACCCTTCGTTGCAGCAACAGATGGCGGTGATCTCTCAGCCGCCTATTTCCATGCGTGCAATAGGGGCAAGCGGTCGATTGCGGTTGATTTCGAAACGGCTGAAGGTCAGGCGACCATTCGGAAGTTGGCAGCCAATGCTGATGTGCTGATTGAAAACTTCAAGGTCGGCGGACTTAAAAAATACGGCCTCGATTATGAAAGCCTTAAAGCCGTCAATCCAAAACTAATTTATTGCTCGGTAACGGGCTTTGGCCAGAACGGCCCTTATGCCGAGCGCGCGGGCTATGATTTTATGATCCAAGCCATGGGCGGCATTATGGATTTAACCGGTGCACCTGATGGCGAGCCGCAAAAAATCGGCGTGGCGTTTGCGGATATTTTTACGGGTGTTTACGGCGTGATCGGTATTCAGGCCGCCTTGCGGCAGCGGGACATGACAGGGCAGGGCGCGCATGTCGATATGGCTTTGCTCGATACGCAGGTCAGCGTTCTGGCCAATCAGGCGTTGAATTTTCTGGTTTCGGGCAATTCACCACGGCGGCTTGGCAATGCGCATCCCAATATTGTGCCCTATCAGGTGTTTCCGGTGTCGGATGGGCATATCGTGATCGCGGTGGGGAATGACGGGCAGTTTAAAAAGCTCTGTCAGGTTTTAGGCGAGCCTGCGCTCGCGGATAATCCAGATTATGCGACGAACCCGTTGCGCGTGAAGCATCGTGTACCGCTTTGCGCGCGGGTTGCCGGGTTAACGGGATCGTTTACGCGCGACCAATTGCTTGCGGCCTTAGAGCGCGCGGGTGTCCCCGCCGGGCCGATCAATACGGTGGCGGATGTGTTTGCCGATCAGCAGGTGATCGCGCGGGGCATGCGGGTTGATTTGACCAATCCCGAGGCGGTAGCCGGTAGTGTGCCGAGCGTGCGGACGCCGATCGTGATTGACGGCACCCCTATGGTAGCGGATCGTCCCTCGCCGCGTTTGGGTGCGGATACGGAAACCGTTCTGGCTGATAGAGCTTGGGGCGGGTAGCGGTTAGAAGAACAGGACAACACCATGACGGATCAAACCTCGCGCACTGGCGGCCAATTGATTGTCGATGCTTTGCAAGCCCAAGGCGTCGAGCATGTGTTTTGCGTGCCGGGCGAGAGTTATCTTGCAGTCCTTGACGCGCTGCATGATGCCTCAATCAACGTCACCGTGTGCCGTCAGGAAGGCGGCGCGGTGATGATGGCGGACGCAACGGCGCGGCTGACGGGACGGCCTGGCATTGCCATGGTGACGCGCGGGCCGGGGGCTACCAATGCCTCACCTGGTATCCATATTGCCGAGCATGACAGCGTGCCGTTGATCCTGTTTGTCGGACAAATCGAAAGCGGCATGAAGGAGCGCGGCGCGTTCCAAGAGATGGATTACAAAGCGTTTTTCGGCTCCACCGCCAAATGGGTGACGGAAATTACCGATCCCGCGCGGGTGCCAGAGATCCTCTCGCGGGCTTTCCATGTTGCGATGCAGGGTCGCCCCGGTCCGGTAGTGATCGCCCTGCCTGAGGATATGTTGACGGCGGTCGCCTCCGTTACGCCAGCGCCACGGGTTGAGCCGATTGAGACTTGGCCGGGCCTAACGCAAATGGCGGAACTGCAAAAAATGCTATGGGCAGCAAAACGCCCGATTGCGATCTTGGGCGGCTCGGGTTGGTCGGAGAAAGCGCGGGCGTCGGTCACGCGGTTTGCCGAGCGGTTTGAATTGCCGGTCGCAACCTCATTTCGCCGTGCAATGTTGTTTTCCGGCGATCACCCGAATTATGCGGGTGAAATCGGCATTGGGCCCAATCCTAAACTAAAGGCGCGGATTGAGGGTGCGGATTTGGTGCTGCTGATCGGGGGACGCATGGCGGAAATGCCGAGCCAAGCCTATACACTGTTCGATATTCCGGTGCCGAGGCAGAATTTTGTGCATGTCCATGCCGATGCCGAAGAGCTTGGTCGGGTGTATCATCCGACCCTTGGCATTCACGCTACGCCAAAGGCCTTTGCGGCAGCCATTGAGACCTTGCAGCCACCAAATACAATTCCATGGGCCGGTGCGTGCACAGCTGCGCGCGACGAATATCTCGCATGGACCGATACGATCCCGACCGTGCCGGGGGATTTCCAGATTGCGCAGGCCATGCGCTGGCTCAGGGACCGGATACCGGCAGACACCGTCATCACCAATGGGGCGGGGAATTACGCGATTTGGCCGCAAAGGTTTTTGCGCTTCCGGAACTATGGTACGCAGGTGGCACCAAATTCCGGCTCTATGGGCTTTGGCGTTCCGGCGGCGGTTGGCGCGAAGCGCGCTTTCCCTGAGCGGATGGTGATTGCGTTTGCGGGTGATGGTTGTTTTTTGATGAATGGCCAAGAATTTGCGACCGCCGTGCAATATGATTTGGGCATTATCGTTATTGTCGTCGATAACGGGATGTATGGCACCATCCGCATGCATCAGGAGCGCGAATATCCGGGACGTGTTTCGGCCACGCAATTGAAAAATCCAGATTTTGCGGCCTATGCGCGGGCCTTTGGCGGGCATGGTGAAACCGTTCGCACGACGGACGAATTCGCCCCTGCCTTTGAACGAGCGGTGGCATCCGGCAAGCCGGCGATCATCCATTGCTTCTTGGACCCCGAGGCGATTACGCCAGCGGCTACGCTGACCTCGCTGCGCGCCAACGCGTTAAAGCCGAAGGATTGGGCGGTTTCGCCTTAAGCGTTGAGTTTCCTCGCCACCATCGCCTTCAGAGCGCCCAAATCCTTGGCGAAGGCGCGAATGCCTTCGGCGAGTTTTTCGGTCGCCATAGCGTCTTCATTGAGCTGGAAACGGAAGCTGGCTTCATCGGCTTTAAGCCGATCAACGCCGTCTTTTCCGGCTTTGGTTGGATCGAGCTGACGGGGCAGGGTTGCCTCGTCTTTGGCGAGTTGCTCGAGCAGGGCGGGTGCGATCGTCAGACGGTCGCATCCGGCCAGCGCTTCAATTTCGCCCGTGTTGCGGAAGCTCGCGCCCATCACCACTGTGTGATAGCCGTGCCGTTTGTAATAGGCGTAAATCTGGCGAACAGAGATTACGCCGGGATCGGTTTCCGCCGTGTAGGTTTTGCCTTCGTTCTTTACATACCAATCGAGAATTCGGCCGACAAAGGGCGAAATTAGAAACGCGCCCGCATCCGCGCAAGCGGCTGCTTGGACGAGGGAGAAAAGCAGCGTCAGATTGCAATCAATGCCTTCTTTTTGAAGGATCTCGGCGGCGCGAATGCCTTCCCAGGTGGACGCCAGCTTGATCAGGATTTTCTCTTTGCCTACGCCATTGGCCGCATAGGCCGCGATAATGCCCTTGGCTTTGGCGACACTCTTTGCAGTGTCAAACGAGAGATCGGCATCGACTTCGGTCGATACCCGCCCGGGGACGAGTTTCGACAACTCGGTGCCAAAGGCTACCGCCAAACGGTCCGCAACCGCGCCGATGACCGCCTCTTGCGCGCCGGATTGCTGCTTGCCCCAAGCAATCGCATCCGCAATTACGCCTTCATAGGCAGGCAAGGCTGCCGCTTTCAGCACAAGTGTGGGATTGGTGGTACAATCGGTGGGTTTATAGAGCCGGATCGCGTCCATATCGCCGGTATCGGCAACAACCGTCGTCATGGCTTTGAGTTGGTCGAGTTTGCTGGTCATGCTCTGGCCGTTTATTCCGTTTGGAGTGATGCGTTAGAGGGTGTCTAGCATACGAATTCTTTCAACGGCAGTACTGCTTCTCATATCTCCCCATTTCTTCCCGCTTGGCTTCCGCACCGGCTTGGCAGATACTAGATCCTCACTTGCCGACCTAAACAGGAATCCCAAAAATGCCCGTTCTCAACCGGATCGCTGAATTTGCCGATGAAGTCACCGCTTGGCGTCGGGATCTGCACGAGCATCCCGAGTTGGATTACGATGTGCATCGCACGGCGGGGATTGTTGCGGACAAGTTGAAAGCGTTTGGCTGCGACGAGGTGGTTACCGGCATTGGCCGTACAGGCGTTGTGGGCGTGATCAAAGGGCGCTTGCCGGGCAACAAGGTGATCGGCCTGAGGGCCGACATGGACGCGCTGCCGATCGTTGAGGCGACGGGCAAAGCCTATGCCTCCAAAACGTCTGGTAAGATGCATGCCTGCGGCCATGATGGCCATACGTCGATGCTGTTGGGGGCCGCCAAATATCTGGCCGAAACGCGCAATTTTGCCGGAACCGCGATCGTGATTTTCCAACCGGCGGAGGAGGGCGGTGGTGGCGGCAAGGCCATGGTGGATGATGGCATGATGGCGCGGTTTAACGTCGATGAAGTCTATGGCATGCACAATCTACCCGGTATGCCGGTCGGCCAATTTGGCGTGCGGTCTGGCCCGATTATGGCGGCGGCGGATAAGTTTGAAATCCGCGTCGAGGGCAAAGGCGCGCATGCCGCTATGCCGCATCTCTCGATTGATACCGTCTATATCGCAAGCCAATTGGTGATTGCTTTGCAGGGTATCGTTTCGCGCAATGTCGATCCCCTCGAAAGTGCGGTGTTGTCGGTGACAACGTTCAATGCAGGCGATGCGTTCAACGTGCTGCCACAGGACGCGGTGTTGCGCGGAACGGTTCGAACCTTCAATCCGGATGTTCAGGATTATGTTGAAAAGCGGATGCAGGAGGTCTCAGACGCGGTTGCCGCGATGCATGGCGCTAAGATTACTTTGTCGTATCGACGGGGATATCCGGTAACGACGAACCACGCGGATCAAACCGAATTTGCCGCCAAGATTGCGAGCGAAATTGCAGGACCGGAGCGCGTGAACCGGGCGATTGCGCCGATGATGGGGGCCGAGGATTTCTCCTATATGCTCAATGAGCGGCCCGGCTGTTTTATTTTCGTAGGCAATGGAAATTCGGCGGGTTTGCACCATCCAGCCTATGATTTTGACGATAGTGTGATCCCTTTGGGGGTAAGCTATTGGGCACGATTGGTCGAGACGGGGTTGGCGGGGTAATTGTCTTTTTTTATAGAGTTGGATGACTTCAGTGTGATTTAGTAGTAATATTTGCTACCGTTATACGGGAGGACTGTTTGATGTCGACGATTGAAAAATTAAGCGTAGCTGTTACGGGCGAACAGGCTTCTTCCATTCGCGCCGTCATTGCCAGCGGTGAATATGCGACGACAAGTGAGGTCGTTCGCGAAGCTTTGCGCGATTGGCAAACCAAAAGAAGCATGCGCCAAGAGGATATCGAGCGAATTCGAGCGTTGTGGGATGCTGGAATTTCCAGTGGTTCGGCTGGAGTAGTCGACTTCGATCAACTTCGACATGAAGCGAAGGTTCGATTAGCGGAAGCTAAGAAGCGCGCTTAAAATGGCGATTGTCGTTGAATGGACGCGGCAGGCTCGGCAAGATCTTTTGGATATTTACGTATTGATAGGGATCGAGCAACCGGCGGCGGCTGAACGATATTTTAATCGGATTGAGGCCAAAGTTATGCTGTTGGCAGAGCATCCCAGACTTGGGATGACCCGACCCGAAATGAGATCAAACTTACGCGTTCTGGTTGAAGAGCCCTATCTTATTTTTTACCGAACCGAACCTGAGCAAGACGACTTACCGATTAAGTTAGTTGAAATCGTCCGCGTTGTTGACGGTCGCCGTCATTTAACCAGTGTCATTTAACCCTCAACCTCTTCCCTGAGCATCTCCAGCGCCAGCCATTGTTCTTCCGAGGATGCCAAATCCGCTTCGGCGCGGGCGAGCATGTCGGTGGCTTTGTCGAAGCGGGGGCGGTCTTTGGTGTAGAGTGCGGGATCGGCTAACACAGCGCGCAGTTTTTCGATGTCGCGGCCCAACGCATCGACGCGGGCGGGTAGGGTTTCGAGAAGATGTTTTTCGTTGAACGATAATTTGCGTTTGGTTGTTGTCGATCCGGATAATGGGGCAGGGGCTGCGGCTTTGGCTTCGCGCTCCCGCTCGGCGGCTTGTCTCGCATCGACGCCGTGGCCGCGTTGGGCGATCATGTCGGAATAGCCACCCGCATATTCGAGCCATTCGCCATCGCCTTCGGAGACGAGGATGGAGGTTGCAACCCGATCCAGAAAATCGCGGTCATGGCTGACGACGAGCAGCGTGCCGGGGTAATCGGCGAGCATTTCTTCCAATAGATCGAGCGTTTCAAGATCGAGATCGTTGGTCGGCTCGTCGAGCACGAGAAGATTGGAGGGCGAGGCGAGCGCCACCGCCAGCAGCAATCGCGCGCGTTCGCCGCCGGAGAGAACAGAAACCGGCGTGCGGGCTTGCTCGGGCGGAAAAAGGAAGTCCTTCATATAGGAGATGACGTGGCGGCTCTCGCCATTGACGATGACTTTATCGCCGCTGCCGCCCGTTAGGGTTTCGGAAAGCGTCGCGTTCGGGTCCAGACTGTCGCGCTTTTGCTCCAGTGTTGTCATAGCTAAATTGGTGCCCAAGCGAACCGAGCCGGAATCGGGCGGCAATTTACCGGTCAGAAGATTTATCAGCGTGGTTTTTCCCGCGCCGTTGGCGCCCACAATGCCGAGCCGATCACCGCGTAAAATACGGATCGATAAATCTCCGACAATTGTGCGCTCGCCATAGTGCTTTGCTAACCGCTTGGCTTCAATCACGAGCTTGCCGGAGCTATCGGCTTCCGCCGCCTCCAAGCGAACCGTGCCGGTGGGCCCGCGTGCCTCGCGGCGCTTTTGGCGAAGGCCTGCAAGTTCCGACATGCGACGGACATTGCGCTTGCGGCGGGCGGTAACGCCATAGCGCACCCAATGTTCTTCGCGCACGATTTGCCGGTCGAGCTTATGGCGGTCGCGCTCTTCTTCTTCCAGCACGGTGTCGCGCCAAGCCTCAAACGAGGAGAAGCTTTGATCAAGGCGTCGGGTCGTGCCACGATCCAGCCATAGCGTTGCGCGCGAGAGGTTTTCGAGAAAACGCCGGTCATGGCTGATGAGCACAAGAGCGGATTTCATTCCCTTCAGCTCGGATTCAAGCCATTCAATCGCCGGCAGATCAAGGTGGTTGGTCGGCTCATCCAGCATTAAAATATCGGGCTCAGGCGCAATGACGCGGGCCAGAGCGGCACGACGGGCTTCGCCGCCCGAGAGCGTGGCCGGATTTTCCTCGCCCGTTAGTCCGAGTGCTTCGAGCAGATAGCGGGCGCGCCAAAGATCATCGCCGGGGGCAAGGCCAGCTTCGACATAGGCAAGCGTTGTGGCAAAGCCCGAAAGGTCGGGTTCTTGCGGCAAATAGCGGATGGTCGCGCCGGGTTGAGCAAAGCGCTCACCTTTGTCCGATTCAATCAGTCCAGCTGCGATTTTCAAAAGCGTCGACTTACCCGAGCCGTTACGCCCCACGAGGCATAGGCGATCACCGGCAGACACGGAGATATCCGCGCCCTCCAACAAAGGCGTGCCGCCAAAGGTGAGGTGAATGTCTTTTAGAAAAAGGAGAGGCGGGGCCATGATGCTCGGGCAATCTAAAACAGTGAGGTACAGCGATATGGCGGATTGCCGGTACGGACGCAAGGACGGAAAGGTTTTAACGGCGTGATGCGTGCTTGACCCGCCGCTAATGGGCGCGCGATAAGCGCGCTTCCGAATACACTGGATGGTCCCACTTGAAACCGAATTCGAAACAATGCGCGATAATCGGTGGGGGACCCGCGGGCTTGATGGCGGCGGAGCGTCTGGCGGCGCAAGGGCACAGCGTAACGATCTATGACCGTATGCCCAATCCCGGGCGTAAGTTCCTGCTGGCGGGGCGCGGTGGCTTAAACCTGACCCATACCGACGACCCGGAAGTTTTTCTCGCGCGTTACCGCGAGGCTTCCGATTGGATAACGCCAATTATTGATGGGTTTTCACCCGAGGAGCTGCGCGATTGGTGCGATGGCTTGGGTGAAACGAGTTTTGCGGGATCGAGCGGTCGGGTGTTTCCGAAAAGCTTTAAAGCCTCGCCGCTTTTGCGGGCGTGGCTCCGACGCCTTGATGGAATGGGCGTTGCGTTTTGTGCCCGGCATGATTGGCAGGGTTGGGATGATGCGGGGGCGTTGGTTTTTAAAAACGCAACTGGCGGACAGGTGGTTTTTAAGCCGGATGTAACCCTCTTGGCGCTGGGCGGGGCGAGTTGGCCGAAGCTTGGTGCCGATGGCGGGTGGGCCTCTCGTTTGGAGGCTAAGGGCATCACTGTCGCGCCGCTGGCGGCTGCGAATGCCGGGGTTTTGGTGAATTGGTCGACGCTCATGAAAGAGCGGTTTGGCGGCGCTGCGCTTAAGCGGATCGTTGCGACCTGTGGGAGCATGGAAGCCAAGGGCGAGGCGATTGTTACGCAGGATGGGCTTGAAGGCGGCGTGATTTACACGCTCGGCCCCGATATTCGGCAAGCGCTCGCAAAGGATGGCAAGGCGCTTATTCATTTAGATTTGCGGCGTGATTTACCGCTCGAGATTTTAACAGAGCGTCTATCAAAGCCGCGCGGAAAACAATCGATTTCGACTTGGCTGCACAAGGCCGCAGGCTTGGCACCCGCCGCGATTGCTTTGTTTCGGGAAGAGGCCGCAACGGGGGTTAAGGCACCTTTTGATGACCCAGTAGGGTTAGCAAAGCTTCTCAAGGCCTTGCCGGTACAGATCGACGGTTTGAAAGGCCTTGAGCGTGCGATTTCTACGTCAGGCGGTATTGACCGATCCGAACTCGACGATCATCTGATGCTGAAGCGGCTACCGGGCGTTTTTGTAGCCGGCGAGATGATCGATTGGGAAGCGCCTACGGGTGGGTATCTGTTGCAGGCCTGCTTTTCGACGGGTATAGCCGCTGCCAACGGAATGACTGCTTGGGTTGAGGCTCAGCGAGAGTGATTAGGCCCCTGTTGGCATCGTACTAAAGCGGACAGCATCTGCGGTTGCTCTAGCGTGTGCCTTGGCTCGCGCGGTGACGATGGATTGCAATAGCTGCGCGGACGAGCCGAATTCCTCGCTCTCGGTGCGGTTGTGGGCGTGCGAATCCTCAAGCGCTTCGACCGCTTTGGCCATCAGAAGCGTAGCAATCATCGGCATATTGAGTTTAAAGCTCTCCATGGCGATTTGAAGCGATTCATTAAAACCCGCCACCTCGTTGCGCAGATGGTTTTCGAGATCTTGCTCTGCTCTCGCCGCGCGGTCTTGGCGGATTTTGGCGAGTTCGATGAGGGTGGCGGTCATAATGGTGTACTCGGATTAAATCTGGATCGTCTCAATCAGAAGACGGCGTTTGAAGGAAAAATTTTAGTAGGTTTAGCGATCGTCTGCGGCTACGAACTCGATCCATCTTGCTTTATGGGATCAATGGGCGGTTTTATGGGTTGGTTTGCGTGAGGAGTGTGGGGTGATGGGTAGAGTTGGTTTGGTTGTGATAGGCAGTCTCGTTTTGGCGGGTTGCCAAGGATTTCCGGCCGTTGAGAATGCGAGCGCGGCCCAAAAGCCGGTTGCTGAGGCCGCTTCGGGCTCTTCCAGCAGCAAAGGCACGACGAAAGCACCTCAGAGTAATCCGGTTATCGTTGACGTACCAGCGCCCCTGCCGGTTCTTAAGACGGATGGTTCTGCGGTTGCGGCTGGAATTGTGGTGCCGCCTTTGGCGGATAATGATGCCCGGGCACCCGGATTTTCTGCGGAGAAAGCTCAGGTCGATCAGTTGATCATCCAAGGATCACTTATGCGTGAGGCTGGTGCCAAGCGGCTTTATCGCTCTGCGGTTAAAGAGGGACTTTCTAAGGGCAAAGCAGATGAGGATTTTTGGGCCTCGTTGATCCAGACCTATCGCAATTTGGATGATCGCTATATCAGCGCGGACGATGCGGCGGCCGATATCAATGCAGCAGCCAATCGCCGAGCGGCGGCGAAATAGCCGATACAGCCCGGTTTCAGGTCGCGTCAGGCCATGCTAGAGCTTAGTGAGATGTGTCTGGCCTTTTGCAGGGTGTTTCCATGACGGTTTCTATTGATGGCGTGAAGCTTACGATTGATGCAGTGGTGCGTGTGGCGCGCTTGGGTGCCAATGGGCGGTACGAAAAGGCCGGCCTATCGCCAAAGGCGCGCAAAAAGATTGCGGCAACGCGAGCCTTTATCGATCAAAACTGGATGCATGATGATGCGCCGCTGATGTATTCCTTCAACACCGGCGTCGGTTTGTTCAAAGACCAGCGTGTTGTGATGGCCGATATGGCCGCCTATCAAACGAAAACCATCTATGCCCACGCGACCGGTATCGGCGAGCCGCTGGACGAAGATGTTGTTCGCGCCACGATGCTGTTGCGGGCCAATGCCTTCGCTTCGAACTATTCCGGCCCGCGCGTTGAGGTTGTTGATCGGTTGCTCGATTTTCTCAATAAAGGGTTGATCCCGGTCATCCCCGCCAAGGGGTCGGTTGGAGCTTCCGGCGATCTTGCGCCGCTTGCGCATCTATCGGGCGCTTTGTGTGGATTTCCCGAAGCGGAGATCCTTTACAAAGGCAAGCGTATGCCGGCGCGCGAGGCGATTAAAAAGGCGGGGTTGCCCGTTGATTTTGTGCTGCATGCGAAAGATGCCTCCGCACTGATCAATGGTTCAACCGTTTCGCTCGCGATTGCTGTGCTAACGATCTATGACGCCAAGCGTATTCGTAAGGCCGCTGATATTGGCATGTCGCTTTCGCTCGAGGCGATGCGCGGCGAGCTGGCTGCGTTCGATGCACGCGTCCATAGAGCTCGCCCGCATGAGGGTCAGCGCAAAATCGCCAGTAATATCCGTAAAATCACTGAGGGTTCAAAGCGGTGTTCGGCTGAAGCGCGTGAGACGCTTTATCCGGATGAGGCGCGTGCGGCGGGAAAATCGCCGCCGCCCCGGGTGCAAGATGTCTATTCGCTCCGCTGCACCCCACAGGTGCATGGTCCTGTTTTGGAAGCGCTTGATTACGCGGCTAAAATCATCTCGACCGAAATCAATTCGGCCACTGATAATCCGCTGATTTTCGAGAATGAAGATGGTTCCTCGGTGATCATTTCGGGCGGGCATTTCCACGGCCAATATGTGGCGCAAGCGACGGATATTGTCGCCATGGTGATGACCGATCTGGGCTCGATTTGTGAACGCCGTTTAGCCCGCTTGATTGACCCCACGATGAGCTACGGCCTGCCGCGTAATTTGCTTGCAGGTAAGCGCGGATTGAACACGGGCTTTGCAACCGTCCAGTGCTCCATGTCGGCTTTGGTCATGGAAAACCGCACGCTTTCCATGCCGGGGTCGATCGATTCCATTCCGGGCAAAAGTAATGCGGAAGATCACGTTTCCAATTCCACCTGGTGCGCGCGCAAGGCCCGCACAATTGTGGCGAATGTCGAATATATCGTCGCGATGGAAATCCTGATGGCAGGACAGGCGCTAACACTTATTTCCGACTTGGCGAAAGACCACGCGATTGGCAAAGGGTCAGAAGCGGCTATGGCCTCGTTGCGCTCCGTTGTGGATCCAGCGCTCGATGGGGATCGGTGGTATGCGACCGAGATGAATATGGCGCATCAGCATGTGCGATCCGGCGCGGTTGTAGAGGCGGTTGAGAAGGTGGTGGGTAGGTTGGATTGAGGGCGTGTCGCCTTCCTTTTGCAATTCATCACGCCAAATCCGTCTCCGCAAAATCATTGCCCTTATAAAGAATGGGCTGCCCCAATTCGCTCGCGGCGGCATAGGTTAGACAATCCGCGATATTAAGCCTGGCTGGGTGACCTTGACCCTTGCCATAGCGGGCAAAGGCTTCGATCGCCTTTTCGCCCATGGCTTCCGTAATCGGCACAATGCGAATACCCGCTTCTGCCAGAAATTCCCTTGTAACAGCGTGGGCCGTCTCGACATCATTGCCGAGAATGGTTGTCAGCCGCATGACCGTTTCGAGCATAACGAGGGGTGAAGTTACTGGGTCGGTAGCGTCTTCCAATCGCGACACTAGCAATGATTTTTCTGGTTCGCGGTGAATTATGGCGATGAGCGCGGCGCTATCAACAAACATCAATGCCCCCACATGGCGTCAATCTCGTCCTTCGTCATATCGTTGCCCAATGGGCGGCTGCCGATATGCTTTTCGAGCATTCGGTCAAGTCGGGTTTCAAGAGATTCCTTCTGCGCCTCGCGCCGTAATTCGTTTTGCAAGGCAACAATGATGGCTTGGGTCATCGTCGTATTGCGCTTGTTGGCTAAAAGTCTGGCCAATTCTGCCGCCTGTGGGTCACGGATGCTCATTGTCATAGACGTCACTCCCAACATTCATTTGTATATACATCATGATTGTATGTAAATACATTATAGAGTCCAAAACACCCAATATCTTCAATCCTCAAGCCGCATCAGCCTCCAGAAACGGCCTCGCAGATGTGATCGCCTTCGCGCAAGCCGGCGCGATGGTGCTTAAGGCGGCCTCCGGACTTGTTACCCCGATCACGACATAGGCGACGGTCGTGATACCCGCCACCCAATCCGACGAGATGCTATCCGCCAAGGCACCGGGGCCCTTTGCCGCGCATTCAGTCACCTGCTGGATAATGGCCTCAGGCGCTTTGGCTGCGGCGAGGCGTGATTGCATTTCGGATTGGAAGGGTTCGACGATGATCAGGTTAAGGATCATGATCAAAAAATCACGGATCATTGCGAAACTCCTTCTGATTTAGAAGCAGCGGGACTGGCCGATGCGCGTGTCTTGAACATGCTGTAAAATACCCCGGCACTGAGAATGGTAACAATAACCAAGAGCGAGAGCAAAGGCGGGATTTTGTCGATGCCCAAAAGGTCGGCGACAAAGATCTTCGCACCAATCACCATCAAAACCACCGCCAAAGCGTATTTGAGATAGTGGAAGCGATGCACCATAGCAGCCAAGGCAAAATAGAGGGCGCGTAAGCCTAAGATGGCGAAAATGTTGGAGGTGTAGACGATGAACGGGTCTGTCGTGATCGCGAAGATGGCGGGCACGGAGTCGACCGCGAAAATCACATCGGCAATCTCGATCAGGATCAACGCCAGAAACAAGGGCGTCATATAGCTGACCATTTTACGGGATTTCGGATCCGGCCTGCGGACAAAAAACCGCTCGCCATGATGCTCGTCCGTCACGTTGAACCAACGCTTGATCAGCTTAATCAGCGGGTTCGTGCTGATATCGGTTTCCTTGTCCGCATAGACCAGCATCTTCACGCCGGTGCCGATCAGGAAGACGGCGAAGACATAGAGCACCCATGCAAATTCAGCGACAATGGCCGCACCCAAGCCGATCATCAGCGCGCGTAACACGATGACGCCCAAAATACCCCAGAACAGCACGCGGTGTTGATAGCGCTGCGGCACAGCGAAGAACGAAAAGATCATGGCGATGACAAAAACGTTATCAATCGCCAGTGCCTTCTCAATCGCAAAGCCCGTGAAATAAGCGAGCCCTGATTCGGCACCAAGGCTGAACCAGACCCAGACGCCGTAAAGCAGCGCGAGGCCGATATAGCCTGCTGAGAGAACAAGGCTCTCGCGGATGCCGATTTTACGATTTTTGCGGTGTAAGACGCCCAAATCGAGCGCCAAGAGCACAACAACAATGCCAACAAAGGCAAGCCACATCCAACGCGGTTTGCCGAGCCAAATCACATCAAGACTTGTCGATAAGAGTTCCATTCCGGACCCTCCTCTCCAATGGTTACAGGAGAGATCCGACATCACGAGGGTCACTCGCCAGAGGGGCCCGGATCTAATGACAACAAGGTGCTAGGCAATTATGGAAAAAATAGGGCGAAGAACTTAGTAGTATGGCCCAAAAGTCAGATTGTCTTAAAATTCCTTACAAAATCCAAAAACACCGAAATCGCGACATCGCAATCCTCAGCCGTCATCGCCTCTAGCGGACTATGGCTGATGCCACCCTTGCAGCGTACAAAAAGCATTCCAGCTGGGCATAGTTCGGCCATCGCCATCGCGTCATGCCCTGCACCCGAGGGCAGGAGCCGTGGCGCGATTTGGTGACGGGATACCGCGTCGGAAAGTCCTGCAATAAAAGCAGAAGACATCGGCGTGGCTTTGGAGTCAAAGAACCTATCGATGGTCAATTGAACGCCGCGCCTATTGGCAATGGCTTTGCAGGTCGCGGCAATCTCTTCAACCATCCGCGCACGCACCGCATCATCGGGTGAACGGGCATCGAGCGTGAAGCGGGTTTTAGACGGAATGACGTTGACGGCACCGGGTTCGATGTTGAAGCGGCCAACGGTCGCTACCGTGTTGGCATCCTGAGCGCCCAGGCGCTCAATGGCGAGCGCCATCTCAGCCGCTGCCGTTAGCGCGTCATGGCGTAACTTCATGGGCACCGTTCCGGCATGGCCTGCTTCACCGGATACCGAGAGGGTCCAGCGGGATGCGCCATTGATCGCGGTTACAATGCCAACCGATAAATTCTCGGCCTCAAGCACAGGGCCTTGCTCGATATGCATTTCGACATAGCCGAGCACGGAGGCTGGATCGCGCTTAAGCGAAGCCCATTCGGATGGGTCGCCACCGAAATCTAAAAGAGCGCGATGAATGGAAATGCCATTCTCATCTTTTGCCTCAAGGCCTGCCGCATCAAGCGTTCCGGCGAGTGCGCGGGAGGAGGTTAGGTTGGAGGTAAAGCGCACATTCTCTTCATCGCCGAATGCCAAAACTTCAACCGCAAAATCGAGCCGTTCACCCGCATCCCGAAGCGCTTCGACGACGCCGATACCTGCGATGACGCCCAGCGCACCATCGTAAGCGCCGCCATCGACAACGGTATCGATATGGGAACCTATGAGTAGGGCAGGCAGCCCCGCTGTTTTGCCCTCATAGCGGCCAATCACACTGCCTAGCGCATCGATGTGTACATGATCGCAGCCCGCTTCTCGCATCATGGCGGCGGTTGCGTCGACCGCTTGCCGATGGGAGGGGGATAGATAGAGGCGTGTGATCTTGCCGGGTTCATCGGTGAACTGGCGAAGCGCTTCGAGGCGGGTCCAGGCGCGGGCGCCCAGCGAGTTTGGTGAAAGCTTTGTCATGGGCAGAGATTAAGCGAAGCCGGGTTGAGGCTCAAGGAAGGAATTTGGGCCGCCACAGCTTCAAGGTCAGCGCATTGAGCACAACGCTCACACTGGATAGTGCCATCGCACCGCCTGCAAACACGGGCGAGAGATAGCCCATCGCGGCTAAGGGAATGCCTACCACATTATAGGCAAACGCCCAGAACAGGCCGGATCGGATGGTGAATACCGCCCGCCTTGCGAGGGCTATGGCGGCGGCCGCCAGGCGTGGATCAGGACGCATAAGAGCCATGCCGGCGGTCTCTAATGCCACATCGGTTCCGCTGCCCATGGCGATACCGAGATCTGCGGTAGCGAGTGCCGGCGCATCGTTGACCCCATCGCCCACCATACCAACAATCGCTCCCTTCGCTTTGAGCGCTGCGATAACGGAGGATTTGCCTTCGGGTTTAACTTCGGCGTGGACTTCCGAAATGCCGAGGCCTGACGCAATGCGTTGGGCGGCGCCTTTTCCGTCCCCCGTCAGCATGACCGAGGCAATGCCCATGGTCTTCAGCAGTTGAATGGCCGCGGCGCTTGTGTCGCGCGGTGGATCGGCAAAGGCCAGAAGGCCAATCAGGCGCTTTCTGTCGATATCGGCAAGATAGCTGATCCCGCTGCCATCGGAACCTAGGGCGTCGGCTTTGGCCTTCATGCTGGTGAAATCAATACCCGCCTCTTTAAGCGCCGATGCGTTACCAAAAAGAAACCGCTCGCCGCTAATGGTGCCAAGAATGCCGCCCGAGATCAGCTCGAAGCCTGTGACTGTGGGCAGTGAATTCATTCCCCGTAACTGCGCCTCGTCGCGAATGGCGCGGGCGAGCGGGTGGCTGCTACCCGCTTCAAGTGCCGAGGCAATGGCCAACACGGTCGCCGGATCGCCGCCTTCAACGGCGGTGATAACGGGCTGGCCCGTTGTGAGTGTACCCGTTTTGTCGAAGGCCAAGAGGGTCACTTTGGCCGCTTTTTCAAGCGATGCCGCATCCCGGATCAGAATGCCGTGTTTGGCCGCAACACCCGTGCCAGCGAGAATGGCGGTAGGCGTTGCAAGCCCCAGCGCGCAGGGGCAGGCGATCACAAGAACGGAGACGGCATTGATAAGTGCCGTTTCATAGCCTGCACCAACGAGGTACCAGCCGATCGCGGTTGCCGATGCTATGAGGAGGACCACCGGCACAAACACAGCGCTGATTTGATCGACCAAGGCTTGAACCGGGGCTTTTGAGGCTTGAGCCGATGCGACTAGCCTTATTATGCGCGATAGCATCGTTTCAGCACCAATGGCGCGGGTTTCGATAACCAGTCGACCATCCAGATTGGTGGTGCCGCCGATCACGTCCGCGCCCACCGATTTGGCCACAGGCAGGCTTTCGCCCGTTACCATCGATTCATCGATGCTGGCTGCACCCTCGTGGATCAAGCCGTCGACCGGTATGGTTTCGCCCGCGCGAACCACGACCAGATCGCTAATGCCAATGGTTTCCAATGCAACTTCGGTCTCGATGCCGTTTTTGATCTGACGCGCGGAGGCTGGCCTTAGCCGCCCAAGGGCTGCAATCGCCGAGGCGGTTTCCGATGTTGCGCGCTCCTCGAGCCATTTGCCAAGCAAGACGAAAGCGATAACGACCGAGGAGGATTCAAAATAAAGATGCGCCATGTGGCTGGGCATGGCAGGGAGCAGCCAGAGATAGAGGCTCATCCCGTAAGCGGCACTTGTGCCCAGGGCGACAAGCAGGTCCATAGTCGCAACCCCGCTGCGTAATGCCTTCCATGCTGAGCGGTAAAACCGAAAGCCAAGTCCGAATTGCACGAGCGTTGCCAGGGCAAACTGCACGATAGCCGTAGGCATGAGATCAAATCCGCCGAGCATCCCTGCCATGCCGACGAAAAACGGGCTGACGATCACGAAAGCCAATAGGGCTGCTAAGCGGGCTTTTCGTTCGCGGTCTGTCGAGCGCTTCGTTTCGCTGGCACCTGTCGTCTCGGTCATGAGCGTCGCACCATAGCCGATATCGTCAACTGCGGAGATGAGCTTTTCGGTCGAAGGCGTGCCTTCGACGCGAGCGCTTTTGGTGGCGAGATTGACGGATGCTGAGGTAACACCCGACACGCTGTTAAGCGCTTTTTCGACACGGGCGACGCACGCGGCGCAGGTCATGCCATCAATGGCAAGTGATAGGGAAGGTTTGGACATGGTGTTAGATATAGCAAGGCGAAGGTAAGCTGGCCACTTCGTAACACACCGTTGCAAGGCTGCCGTGCTTTCATGCCTTTGACAAAGCGGTGCAATCCATGTTGGCTCATTTGCAAAATGTAACCAAGACGGGAAACGCTATGCCGAATTTTGCTGCCAACCTCACCATGATGTTCACGGAGCACGCCTTTTTGGACCGTTTTTCAGCGGCGGCAGATCAAGGGTTTGCGGCGGTGGAATATTTGTTTCCTTATGAACATTCCCCCGATGCGATTGCCAAACAGTTGCAAGCCAACAAACTGACCCAAGCTCTCTTCAACATGCCACCCGGTGATTGGGCCAAGGGTGAGCGCGGAGTGGCCGGTATTCCTGGACGCGAGCAGGAGTTTAAAGACGGTATTGCGACAGCTCTGCGCTATGCGGAAGCCACGGGCGTTAAGCGGCTCCATATGATGGCCGGGATGACCGACCTACACGATAGAGCCTGCATGGCGACCTATCGCGCCAACATCGCCTACGCCGCTGAAGCGCTGGCGGGCAAAGGCCTGGATTTGCTTTTAGAGCCGATCAATGGCCGTAACATGCCGGGCTATGGATTGAATAACTTCGATCTTGCGGCCTCGATCATTGCGGAAATGAATTTGCCAAATCTCAAATTACAATTCGACATTTATCACTGCCAGATCATCCATGGCGATGTGACGATGCGGATGCGGGCTTTGATGCCCATTTCTGGCCATGTCCAGATCGCCAGCGTGCCTTCGCGCCATGAGCCTTCCATCGAGGAATTGAACTACCCGTTTCTTTTCGACGAGCTTGATCGTCTTGGCTATCAAGGCTTTGTTGGTTGCGAATATAACCCGAAGGCCGGCACCGTTGCTGGGCTTTCATGGTTCACGCCCTATCGTCGGAAATGATGGAAAGGGCGGCGTTTGCCCAAATTTTCAGCTTTGAACCAATGGCGTGCCCGCCTATCATTGAGCAGAATGATTTTTAAGTAAAACGCGGGTTGAAGACGCATGGTGGCTGCGGTTTCTATTTTCTCCGAACGACCGCGGGCGGATGCCATTCTTCCCGGAATGATCCGGGCGGCGGGGCATATCCGTTGCCGGTTTACCGCGAACCCACGCCGGACCGAAGCATCCGAGCTTTACGAGGCGGGCGGATACCGGATGAAGTTCCCCAAAGGTCTCTTGTGCGAAGGCGTGCTGATCAATACTGGCGGCGGCATGGCCGGGGGCGATTCCCTTAGTGTCGATATTTCACTTGATGCTCATGCCAAAGCCGTCGTTTCGACCCAATCGGCGGAGAAGATTTATAAGGCGCAGAGCGAAGCCTCGACGTCATCGGTTCACTTGTCGCTCGCTGAAGGGTCGCAACTGGCTTGGCTACCGCAACAGACTCTGCTTTTTTCCGGCGCCAAGCTTAATCGCCGCTTTCGAGCGGATATCATGCCAAATTCAGAGCTAACGCTCTTCGAGGGCGTCATTTTTGGGCGCGGTGCGATGGGGGAGCGGATCACGGAAGGTGCGTTTCGCGACAGTTGGCGGATCCGCCGCGCTGGCAAGCTCGTCTTTGCCGATGAGATTGCGTTGGAGGGCAAAATGGCGGACCGTCTAGACCGCCCAGCGGTGGGTGCCGGTGCGCGGGCAGTAGCCACTTTTTTGCATCTTTCCCCCGATGCCGAGGCAAGACTTGACGAAGCAAGGTCAGCGCTTGAAACTTGCCTTTGCGAGTGTGGTGCGAGCGCTTGGAATGGGATGCTCATTGTAAGGTTTGCGTCGATTGATCCAGAAGCGCTCCGGCAATCCGCAACCCGTTTTCTAAATCAATTCCGCGCGGTTCCGGTACCACGCGTCTGGCAATGCTGATCAAGAATAAAGGATAAAACGCCATGATTTTGTCTCCCCGCGAAAAGGACAAGCTCCTCGTATCGCTAGCCGCGATGGTGGCCAGAAACCGGCTTGAGCGTGGCGTTAAACTCAACCATCCCGAAGCGGTTGCCTTGATCACGGATTATGTGATCGAGGGAGCGCGGGATGGCCGCTCGGTCGCCGAACTGATGCAAGCCGGTGCGCATGTGATTACCGCCGATCAGGTGATGGATGGCATCGCCGACATGATCCACGATGTGCAGGTGGAAGCGACCTTTCCCGATGGCACCAAGCTCGTCACGGTCCACACTCCGATCCGGGGCGGACATGGCGCTGTGATTCCGGGCGAAGTGATGACGGAGCCGGGTGATATTGTCATGAATGAAGGCCGTGAGACCGCGACGTTGACGGTGGCCAATACCGGTGATCGCCCGATTCAAGTTGGCAGCCATTACCATTTCTTCGAGACCAATCCGGCCTTGGCGTTTGATCGCAAAACCGCGCGCGGGATGCGGCTGGATATTCCAGCAGGCACTGCGGTGCGGTTTGAGCCCGGGCAAAGCCGCGAGGTGCATCTTGTCGCTTTGGCGGGCAAGCGGGAAGTGTATGGGTTTCGGCAGGATGTAATGGGAAAATTGTAAAAGTAAGAAAAATATGATAATGTAAGGAAATTATCAATTTATAGGAGAAATCCCATGTCCGGGTATGTTGCGACGATAACGTCGAAAGGGCAAATGACATTGCCGATCGAGGTCCGGAGAGTGTTAAATATTCACCCCGGCGACGAAATCGAGATTTATGCCGATCACCGGGGTGAGTTTTGTTTGCGCCCGCTTACCTCAGGACCACTCGACTTTTTGAAAGACTTGCCTGTGTCGAAGCGCCGCGCCGATATTGCGTCGGATGATGCTGCAATTGCGTTGGCGGTGACGGAACGAAACATGCGCTCTCTGGCGCGGAATGCAGCCTAATGATCGGTCTTGATACCAATATTTTGATACGGGCGATTACACAGGATGATCCCGTCTTGACGCCGCTCGCACGTTCAACATTGGAAAATCTTACGGGCGAGAATCAGGGCGTTGTAAACGCCATCGTATTGGCTGAACTTGCCTGGACGCTTAGAACAGGGTTTGATTACGACCGTTTGGCGATCGTCGATATCGTTGAGGCGATGTTACGGAGCCAGAGTTATTATTTCCCTGACCGTGATGCGATCAATGCCGCCCTCTCTCGCTGCCGGTTCGAAAACCTTCATTTTGCCGATGCAATGATCGGTGAACTGAATGTGAAAAGCGGATGTAAAACGACGCTTACATTTGATATCGGAGCCGGGAAGACAGCCCTTTTTACGATGGTGGGATGAAGGTGCGAGGGAAATAACATGGCGAGATGTGAGAAACCTTCATCATCTATTATATTTTCGATCACGAATTAGGAGCCATCATGACCACCACCCTCTCCCGCGCCGCTTATGCCGACATGTTTGGCCCCACCACGGGGGACCGCGTTCGTCTAGCCGACACCTCCCTCATCATCGAGGTTGAAAAAGATTTCACGATCTATGGCGAAGAAGTAAAATTTGGCGGCGGCAAGGTGATCCGCGACGGGATGGGTCAAAGTCAGGTGACGAACCGCGATGGCGCGGTCGATACCGTCATCACCAACGCATTGATCGTCGATCATTGGGGCATCGTGAAGGCCGATGTGGGGCTCAAAGACGGTCGCATCCATGCGATTGGCAAAGCGGGCAATCCGGATATCCAGCCGGGTGTGACGATCATCATAGGTCCCGGGACCGACGTCATTGCGGGCGAAGGTAAAATCCTCACCGCTGGCGGGTTTGATACGCATATCCATTTCATCGCGCCGCAGCAGATTGAGCATGCGTTGATGTCGGGCGTTACCTCATTGCTCGGAGGCGGCACGGGCCCTTCATCGGGCACCAATGCGACGACGTGTACGCCGGGTCCATGGCACATGGCGCGGATGATTGAGGCGGCGGATGCGTTTCCCGTCAATGTCGGCTTTTCCGGCAAGGGCAACGCGGCACTGCCGGGCTCGCTGGTCGAGATGATCGAGGCCGGGGCTTGTGCGCTGAAACTCCACGAGGACTGGGGCACGACGCCTGCGGCCATCGATAACTGCCTTTCGGTGGCGGATGATTATGATATTCAGGTTATGATTCACACCGACACGTTGAACGAGTCGGGCTTTGTTGAAGATACGGTCAAAGCCTTCAAAAACCGCACGATCCACGCTTTCCATACGGAAGGGGCGGGCGGTGGCCATGCCCCCGATATCATCAAGGTTGCGGGCTTGAAAAACGTGTTGCCGTCGTCGACCAATCCGACGCGGCCCTTCACGGTCAATACGCTCGACGAGCATCTCGATATGTTGATGGTGTGCCACCATCTCGACTCGTCGATTCCAGAAGATTTGGCGTTTGCCGAAAGCCGCATCCGCAAAGAGACGATTGCGGCGGAAGATATTCTCCACGATCTTGGCGCGCTCTCGATGATGTCGTCGGATAGCCAGGCGATGGGCCGTTTGGCCGAGGTCATTACCCGCACCTGGCAGACGGCGGACAAGATGAAAAAGCAACGCGGTTCGCTTTCCGGCGATGGTCGGGCGGATAATAATCGCGTGAAGCGCTATATCGCGAAATATACGATCAATCCGGCGATTGCGCATGGTGTGTCGAACCATATCGGCTCGGTTGCTGTCGGCAAATTGGCCGATCTCGTGTTGTGGTCGCCCGCTTTCTTTGGGGTTAAGCCCGATATGGTGATCAAGGGTGGGGCGATTATTGCAGCCCAAATGGGCGATCCGAACGCGTCCATTCCAACGCCGCAGCCGGTGCATTACCGCCCGATGTTCGGGGCGTTTGGTAAGGCTTTGTCGTCCACCTCGGTGGTTTTTGTTTCAAAGGCGGCAATTGCCAATGATCTGCGCGGTAAATTGGG